>CALJKZ010000161.1 GCA_937983085.1 uncultured Gemmatimonadales bacterium | reverse complement strand
AGATGACGCAGGAGGAGTACGACGAATTCATCCTCCTCATCAGCCTCGACGGTGAACTGCGGACGGCCTTCGACGCGTTGGTCGTCCAGCTTCAGGAAGACCCCAGCTGAAGGCCATTCAGGCGGTCAGAACGTCGGCAAGCTTCCCGATGGCGGCGACCGCCGGGGTGTCCGGGTCGTACTCGAACGGTGGTTTCCCGGCCCGCTCAGCGTCGAGAAGCGCTCCGTCGTAGGGGATCTCCACTGCGAGGTCGAGTCCGTGGGCCTCGCAGAACTCGGCGATGGCCTGCCGGTCTCCTTCGTCCCGGACCTTGTTCGCAACGGCGATGATCCCGGGAACCTCCATCTCTCGTGCCAGTTCCACCGTGCGACGTGCGGTCTCCATGGACCGGAAATACGGCTCGAGGACGGCGACCAGGCGCGACACGTGGCGACCGGTGCCGCGAGACATGTGCTCGAGACCCGCCTCCATGTCCAAGACGATGTCCCGCCCGTTGCCGGTGCGGGTCACGAGTTCACCGAGTAGGCCACGGACCGTGGCGTGGGCGCGGCACATTCAGCCGGCGCCGGCGTGACCCACCTTTCCCATGACGACGAGGCGGATCCCTTCGGGCCCGCGAACGCCGAACTGGTCGAGGACATCCTCCGGGTCGGCGGCGAAGACCACCGACGTGTTCCCCTCGTCGTCCGTCCGACGCTCCAGAAGGTCCCGGGGGAGGTCCTTGATGTCGTTGGCGACCTCGTACGAGATCCCGAGAATGGCGTGGAGGTTGGGGTTCGAGTCGGCGTCGATGGCCAGAACGGAGCGCTCGCGATGGGCGAGGACCCGACTCAGCGTACCGGAGATGGTCGTCTTTCCGGTACCGCCCTTTCCCGCGATGGCGACCCTCATGAATGACTGTGGACGATGCCGGCGCGAGCCGCGTGGCATTCCACGGCAGCGGCGGGGTCGGTGTGGCAGTCGCAGTTGGGGTCGCTGCACTCGCCGTGTCCCTGGCTGAGCATCGGCGCGAACTCCTCGGCGAAGCGGCGGGCGGCTTCTCGGCGCCCGACCTCGGTGAGCGTGTACTCGGGCGGGGAGCCTGACACAGTCACGTCCCCCCTCGTCCTCAGACCCTCGAGCACGGGCTCGATCACGGCCTCGTCGTAGGTGAGGAAGCGGGCCATGGCCGCGAGGTTGGACGCGCCGCCGAAGCCCTCGCCCTCGAGCCAGTACAGCAACTCGAGGATCTCGTCGCGCAGCGCGATGTCAGAACCGGGGCCTTCACCCATCACTCACCTCCTCCGGGGAATGTACGCGTTCAGGGGGCATGAGGCGCAATACGGCCTCCACCGCTTCATCGAGGGCCGCTGCCACGGGCGCCGTGAACTCCATGGTGAGCTCGTCGATCTCACCGGGTTCACAGCCGACCAGGTAGACCTCGGCGGGCAGCCCGCCCAACGCCTGAGCCACCGAAAGGGCTCGGTCCGGAGTCGCAAGATGGAGGTCGACGTCATGGATCTCGTCGACGGACTCCAGCTCCAGGACGTACATCGTCCCCGGACGTCCACCGCGGGTCATGGCGTCGACGACGACGAGTCGGTCGTACGGGTCGAGAAGCTGCTGGGCCAGTTGGAGGCCGCCCGTCCCTACTTCGAGCACATCCACGTCGGTTCGGTCACCGAGGCGACGGTGCACCCTCTGCACCACCTCGACGCCGAAGCCGTCGTCTCCCCGCAGTTCGTTGCCAAAACCGGCGATCAGGGTTCGCACCATGTCAGCCCTCCGGTGAGCTCACGGCCAGCGCCACCTCCACGTCGGCCCCGGCGGTTCGCACGGGGAACACGTCCGTCCTCGTGACCCCGTCCTCGGCGGTCCCGGTCCGCACGTCGTACCGACAGCCGTGCCACGAACAGATCAGGGTGTGGCCATCGAGGTTGCCGAACTCGAGGGGGAGAGGACTGTCACCACAGCGGTTGCGGATCGCATACACTTCTCCCTCGACCCGTGAGAGGAGGAGGGGCAGCTCGTCGATCTGGACCGGCAGGAGGGCCCCGGGCTTCACCTCGTCGGTATGGGCCACGCGACGGTAGACCGGAGTGCGTCCCTTCCGGAGCCCGCCGAGCTGGACCAACCCCGAAGTACCGACTCGCCGGTCGCCGATCTCCACCTCCATGAAGCCCGGCAAGCCCTCCGAGAGGGCGGCTTCAAGATCCTTCTGGATGCGCCAGCGGAGCTCAAGGTCGGTGACATCGGGGTGCAGGCGCACGTAGACGACGCTCCCCACCACCTCGGTGAGCTCAATGTCGATTCCGTGCGCGTGAAGGTGTCCCCGCACCGGGTCCAACGCCTCCTCGGCCATGATCCGGCGATCGACGGCCACCAGATCATACGACATGAGGAGGAGGCGGATCGCCGGGTCACCGGAGAGTCGATGGATGAACGCGTCGCCGGCCATCCCATGAATGGCGGACACCAGACGCGTCAGGGCTGTCCGGTGGACTACGTCGATGCATTCGAGCAGTCGCTCGAGAGCCCCAGCCACCTCCGGGTCCTCGTGCGCCTGGAGCTCCTGAATGAGGCGCTCGGCTTCGTCCAGAAGATCGGCGCGCTCCCGGAGGGTGACTCCTCGGGCTCCGGCGCTCCGCTCCTCCGCCATCTCAGGGATGACCGACACGCGGCAGGGCCCCACCGCCGAGAGGGGCGAGGGGTAGCGATCGCACGACGCTCGGATCCAACGCGATGGTCTGGACCATCCGCACGACCTCGTCCAACCCCTCGTCCACCTCGGGACTGAGCGCCTCTCCGAAGCTCTCCACCTTCGGCTCGATCTCCACCACCGCGACGTCCTCGGGAAGTCCGTCGAACTGGCGGGCCACGATGAGGGTGTTGTCCAGGGCGATCACGCCGGTCACAGCCTCTGCGACGGCGGCCTGGACCCGGTCCGGGCTCGGCAGGCCTCCGTCCCACCTGTACGAGGTTACGGCGCCCGGACGGCGACCGCGGGCAGCAGCCGACACGAAGACGACCAGGAGGTCCGGCTCGTAGGCCATGTCGTCTTGGAGCTGCTGGGCCACGGCGACGGGGTTGAAGCTCAGATCCTGGACCCGTACGTGATCGGGCCACCTCCGCTGCTCGAGGCGATCAGTCACCACGACCCCAGCGGAGTAGTCCCGCAGGAGTCGGTAGCCGACGCCTCCGACGAGCACAGGGCGCATCAGCGGTCAGTCCACACCGCAGGCGCAGGTGTTGATCTCCCGTGTGATGACGTTGTCACCATTGTGGATGTGGGTGGTGCACGGCATGCAGGGGTCGAAGCTCCGGATGGCCCTGAGGACGTCGATGCCCATGAAGCCTTCCTTCTGGGTGGACTCCTCGAGTATGGGCGTGTTCATCACCGCCTCTTCGTAGGGCCCGGGCTGTCCCCATCGATCCGTCGGTGACGCGTTCCACGTCGACGGCGTGATGATCTGGTAGTTCGAGACCGCCCCACGGTCCAGGAGGAGGTGGTGGGTCAGGTAGCCCCGTCCGGCTCCCCAGAAGCCCACCCCGATCCGCTCGCCTCGCTTCGGGATCTCGAACTTCGTGCTCGTCTTCGTGTTTCCGTCCTTCATGTGCTCCATCGCCTGGAGCCAGTTGTTCATGGCCACCATGGCGGTGAAGCCGATGCAGTAGGCCCGACCGCGATTCCTCTCGAAGGCGTTCCAGTCGGTCGGCACACGCCATTCGATTTCCGTCTCGGGAAGGGCTCCCTTCGGAATCCGCATCTTGAGCGAAGTACCGGTGGACTCGATGAACGGGTTGTCCGGAAGCTTCTGCGCCACGGCCGTGGACCAGAGGCGGGAGTAGGCGCCGGCCTCCATGGCGTTTCGATCCCATCGGGGTGCCGTGTCCCATGTGTACTTCTCCCGCCAGTTCTGACCCTGGGGGCGCGGCTTGGTGATCTTGTTCCAGGGGTGGTACGGCGAAAGGGGCTTTCCGGTGGGGTCGGTGGGGTACCGCGCCTCCTTCCCGTTGCCGGCCCACTCGTCGTAGTAGGAGTGCTCGACGAACTCCTCGAGGCCGATGTTGATGGTGTGGAGATCGGTGGTTACGAGCTCACCGTCCACGATGGCACCGGGCGTGGCCCAGCGTCGGTCGCCCCACTGGCCAGCGTATTCGTAGGTCGCGTCGTAGGCGTCGGGGTCGTCGAAGATACCCGTATCCACCATCGAAGCCCGCCGGGATCCGACCTTCCGATAGCGGGGGTCCACCTCGTAGAAGAACTCGGTGAGGTCATCCCAGAAGAGCGCGGCCTTCTTCGAGTAGTCGAAGAACTGCGTGAGACGGGTGAGCATCTCGTTCATGACGGTCCGGTCGATGGTGGAGCTCATCCCTCCGGGGACCATCGTCTGCGGATGCGGATACTTGCCGCAGATGAGCACATACGCCTCCCGGGCGACGCGCGTCATGTGGAGGGCCTCGAGATAAAGGGCCCCCGACAGCGGGTTCATGTCGTCCATCATGTCGCCGATGGTCCGGTATCCGTGGATCTCGGCGTTGGGCGCCTCCGTCTTGCGCGCCCGGTCCACGATGGATGGGTTCGTCTGCTCGACGAGGTTGGTGGAGTAGTCCGGGCCGGCCAGGAGGAAGAGGTGGAGGGGATGGTCGTAGAGGAACTCCAGCGCCAACGCGATGTTGCGGATGAGCACGCCCAGGGGCGGTGGCCTGCAGCCGATGGCCATCTCGGTGGCCATGGCTGCGGTCGCCGCGTGCACTCCGCCGCAGACCCCGCACGCGCGACTTGTGATGTAGATGGCGTCGCGGGGATCACGACCCACCATGATCACCTCGTAGCCCCGGAAGAGCGTCGCCATGGACCGCGCTTCGAGGACTTTGCGCTCCTCGGTGTCCACGACGGAGTGGAACGCCAACGCGCCCGCGACGCGGGTCACCGGGTCGAAGTCGACGGAGCGAATGTGCCCGTTCTTGGCCAGCAGCTCTTCGATCTGACTCTGTGAGAGCTGTACGGGTGCACCCACGGGCGCAGTAGCCGTGGACGGCTCGTAGGGGTTGGCGATCCCTCCCCTGAGGTGGGGTCGACCGTCGGCGTCGAACTCGATGGGCAGGTTCTTGAAGCACATGGTGGTCGATCCGGTCAGATGAGCTTGAACACGCGGGCGGCGCGAGTGAGGTGTCCGTCGGCGGACTGCAGTCCGTCCAGGAGCGAGGAAAGAGCACCGTTGATGGTGGTGAGCCGTTCCGGAAGCGGACCGGTATGGCCGGCCACGGCCTCCAGGCCGTCGGCGATGGCGATGACGCACTTCTTCGCCTGCGTCAGTGCCACCGCAATGAGGATCAGGTATCCCGCCAGTGCGACGACCACGAGGGCGACGGTAACGAGGGTCAGGGTAAGCAGCATGTCCGGCCTCCTCTCAGCCAGCCCGCTGGGCGAGCACGTTGGCGATGGTGTCGAGCTTGGAGTCGACGGCGGCGGCGGTGTCGAGCATCTCCCCTGCGACGTCCACCGTGGTGTCGAGCGCGGGGATGTGGCCGGTGTTGCCCGCGATCCCGGCGGCGGCGACGAGGGCATCGGCGGCATACCGCTCGATGGACCGGGCGGCCCGCCAGGTCCGATGCAGGAGGTAGACCGCGAGCGGAACGAAGACAACGAGCGTCACGACGAGACCGATCCACCAGAGCGTGAACACGGCCTGCGGCATTTCGGTGCTCATTGCGGGCCTCCCTGTCGGGTCACGGCTTCGATGACGTCGCCGAGGTTGGAATCGATCTGGACGAGACCGTCCCGGATCTGGCCGAGTCCCTCGTTGAGTTCGGTGGCCTGCGGCGGAAGCCAGCCGGTTTGAACTTCGATGGCGCGCACACCCATCCGGATCTTGCCGAGGAAGCTCTCGGCGTGTCCCCCGATGGCCTCGAGCTCGTTGATGATGAGGACGAGATAGATGGCGAGGGCGATGAAGAGAGCCGCGGCGCCCACCACCGAGATCAGAGTCAGCAGCACGTAGATGTTCATCGCGACCACTCCGGGCCCAGGACGCATTTGGGACAACCCGGGCACTCGGCGGCGTGCGCCTTGATGCGGGCTGTGGCTTCCAAAACGCCGACGGCCGATCCCAGAATCTCCCCGGCCGTGTCGTTGGTCTGGTCGAGGAGGGAGATGTGGACGGTGTTGTTCGCGATCCGCTGGCCGGTATTCCAGATGGCCGAAACGCCGCCCCTGATCTTGCGAGCCTCGACGACGATGAGGGTGAGAAGCAATGCGACCACCGCGACCACGACGAAGTAGATCACCAGGGACCAGATCCAGACGCTCTGGATCGCCGCTGCGCTGAGGCCGTTCATCGGTCGCCTCCCATCGCGCCAGCGGTTCCCGCGTGGGCCTCGAGCGCCTCCGCGAGGAGGGTCGCCTTCTCGTTGATGGCGCCCACGGTGGCTCGGAGCTCGCCGGCCACCTCGTTGCTGGTCTGGAGCTCCCAGATGGGCTGGGTGCGTTCGCGGATCTTCTCCGCCGCCCCCAGCGCCCGGACGGCGTGGGAGAGGATGCTCCGCGCGGTGAGCCAGATGACGACGAGCAACGTGGCCGCAATGAGTACCACCAGCGCGGCCACGCCCAGCCACAGCCTCCAGGATGCCCAGAGTGTCGCGTCGGTCATGATCCCCTCCGTCCGGTCCCCGACCGGTCGTTGTAGTCACTCGATTCGCCAGGCCGGTCGACGCTCCAGAAGCGCTCTTCGGTACCTGGCGGCCGACCCGGCCGTTTGGCGTTCATGAACTGCCACTTCTGGTAGAAGAACTTCACGAACTTCTGGAAGGGCCCCGCCGTCTCCGCATGGCCCCACCCCGACGGCACGGCGCCTTCCCGGTCCCACCGCGCCTCCCGGTTGAGATCCGCCTGGCTCAACCTCCTCAGGCGACGAATGACGGCGCCAACGCCCCGTGAAGCGGTCGTGGACATGATGGAGCCGGGTGGCGTCTTGTAGAACGGCGAGAACTTGTCGGGGAAGCCGGGCATCGTGCATCCGATTCAGACCCCTCCGGCCTCCATGCACCCGCCCATGTGATTCAAGGCCCCCCGGCGCACGATGTTGCAATTCACCACGGGACCCCAGCAGCCGACCTCCACCAGGCACTCCTTGTCGCCGTACTCCTCGGCGAAGACACCTTCCTCGTAGTATCCCGCTCGCGTGCACCCGCGGTGGACCGTCTCGCCGAAGAGCCATGCCGGCCGGCCGAGTTCGTCGAACGTCGGCAGCGGTCCGAGTCCCTGGAGGAAGAGGAGGACCGCAAAGACCGTCTCGGTGAAGTTGTCGCCCACCGGGGCGCATCCAGGAATATTGATCACCGGAAGGCCGAAGGCCGAACGGAAGTCCTTCCCCAGAAAGTCCATGATGGACATCGCACCGGTCGGGTTGCCTTCGGCCGATGGGATCCCGCCCCACGTGGCGCAGGTGCCGACGGCGATCACCGCCGCTGCTCCCGGCGCGAGCCGGGCCATCCACTCTGCGGTGGGCACCGGCTGGGGGTCGTCGTGGCCTTCCCGGGCCTCGACGCCCATGGCCGAGAAGTAGCCGCCGGTCCGGGCAGCGATCCGCTCGTCGGCGATGGAGCCTTCGTACACGACGACGTAGGGCGCACCCAGCTCCCCCTTCCACGCCTTTCGGAAGTTCTCGACGAAGTCGTGCCCGGCCTCGACGGCGAGGACCGGATGGTGGAGGATGACCTGAGGCATGGCGGGGACCGTCCCCGCAAGGAGCCCCTCGATGCCCGGGTTGGTAGCCCCGGTCACGGCAATCGAGCATCCGTCGCAACTCATGCCGGCCAGCCAGTACACGTGGATGGTCTTGAGCGGACCCAGCGGCAGCCGCTGTGGCTCACCCGCACCCTTGGTCTCCGGCGGCTGCTCGACGCGTTCGAGGGCGGAGTGTTCGACGGTGGCACTTTCCACGATGGGCCTCCTATTCTGACTGCGTCTAACAGATTCGGGGGAGCGGATCACCGACCAGCATGTCGAGGACCCGGGCACCCCCGATCCCGGTCTCGAGCAGCACCATTGCTTCAGGCTCCTCGCGGACGTCACCGATGACGGCGGCGTCCTCGCCTCCTGGCACCGATTTCATCGCCTGGAGGGCGTCTTCGGCTTCGCTCGGCGGGACCACGGCGAGCAGCTTGCCCTCGTTGGCGATGTGAAGCGGATCGATGCCAAGGATCTCGCAGGCTCCCCGGACGGCCGTGCGGACGGGGACCCGCTCCTCCTCGACGGCGATGGCGAGGCCGGCGATGATGGCCAGCTCGTTGAGGCTCGTGGCCACGCCTCCCCGCGTCGGGTCCTTGAGCACCCGGGTGCCGGGTGCCGCCGTGAGCACGGCCTGGCAGAGTCCATGGAGGGGAGCGGTATCGCTCACGATCTCGGCCTCGATCTCGAGAGCTTCCCGGGCAAGCATGACGGCCATGCCGTGATCACCCACGTAGCCGCTGACGAGCACCATGTCTCCAGGCCTCATCCGAGTGGCAGACAGTTCGACGCCGGCGACCACACGCCCCACCCCGCTGGTGTTGACGTACAGGCCGTCGGCGCTGCCACGCTCGACTACCTTGGTGTCACCCGTGGCGATCTCGACGCCCGCCTCGGTGGCCGCTCGGGCCATGGAGTCGACGACCCTCCGCAGGACATCCATGTCCAGGCCTTCCTCGAGGATCAGGCCGACGGAGAGGGCCAAGGGCTCCGCTCCGGCCACGGCCAGGTCGTTGATGGTGCCATGGATGGCGAGCTTCCCGATGTCGCCTCCGGGGAAGAAGAGCGGCTTCACCACGTACGAGTCCGTTGTGAAGGCGACCATGGGCCCCGAGCCCCCGTTGGCGGAGAAGACGGCCGAGTCGCCCTGGGCATCCAGAAGCGGGTTGCTGAATGCCGGCGCGATGAGGCCCTCGAGCAGATTGAAGCTCGCCTTCCCCCCGCTGCCGTGGCTCAACGTCACGTGATGGTCACGGAGCTTGAACCTGGCCTTACGCGCCTGGCGAGCCTTCTCCATGCGGTCGAGTTGGGCCTGGAGGCTTCGGTCGGGGCCGCTCATTTCGCCGCCTCCGTCGCCGCGCCGCGCTTCATCAGGGAGTAGCGACCATAGCTGTAGTACGCGGCGCACGCCCCCTCGGGTGACACCATGCAGGTGCCGATGGGGGTCTCCGGCGTGCACGCGGTTCCGAAGACGCGGCATTCCCAGGGCTTGATCACTCCCTTCAGCACCTCGCCGCACTGACACGCCTTGGGGTCGGTGACCCGAACGCCCGGCACGTCGTAGAGGAGCTCGGCATCGAAGTCGGCGAATTCCGGGCGCAATGCCAGGGCGCTCTGGTTGATGAACCCCAGTCCGCGCCATTCGAAGAAGGGGCGCAGCTGCATGGTCCGGTGCAGGAGCTCCATGGCCTTCCGGTTGCCCTCCGCCCGCACCACGCGTCCATACTGGTTCTCCACACGTGGCTCGCCGGCGTCGAGTTGGCGGAGGATCAGGAGCACGCTCTGGAGGACGTCGGTCGGCTCGAAGCCCGCTACGACCACGGGCCTGCCATACCGCTCCGGGATGAAGTCGTAGGGGCGCAGCCCGATGATGGTGCTCACGTGGCCCGGGCCGATGAACCCGTCGAGACGCATGTCCGGTGAGTCGAGGATCGCCTTTATGGCCGGGATGATGGTGACGTGGTTGCAGAAGATGGAGAAGTTCTCCACAGCGTCGGCTCGCGCCCTCAGCAGGGTCGCCGCCGTCGAGGGCGCCGTCGTCTCGAAGCCCACGGCGAAGAAGACCACCCGGCGATCGGGGTTCTCCCGGGCGAGCTTGAGCGCATCGAGGGGCGAATACACGAAGCGCACGTCGGCGCCCTCCGCCTTCGCGTCGAGAAGGCTGCCCGTCGAGCTGGGCACCCGCATCATGTCGCCGAAGGTGGTGAAGATGACGCCCGGGGTCCGGGCGATGGCGATGGCGTCGTCGATTCTCCCCATGGGGATCACGCACACCGGGCACCCCGGACCGTGAACGAGATCGACGGAGTCGGGAAGGAGTCCCTCCAAGCCGTGTCGGTAGATGGAATGGGTATGGCCCCCGCATACCTCCATGAGCTTGAACGAGCGGCCCGAGGCCCGTCGTCCGATCTCGTCGAGGAGCCGTCGGATCCGGTCAGGGTCGCGGAACTCGTCGATGTACCGCATCAGCCGAGTGCCTCCTGCGTGGCCGCGAGCAGGGCATGCCACGCGGTCGCGTGGCCCTCCTGGATCCGGGGGATGTGGTCCGACGGGGCGACGACGCAGTAGTCCACGTAGTCCGCACCCGCCACCACGCCCCCGTCGTAGCCGGTGAAGGCCACCGTGAGGAGCCCCTGGGCATGGGCACGCCGCAGGGCCGCGAGGACGTTGCGCGAGCTTCCGCTCGTGGAGAATCCCATGGCGATGTCGCCTGGCTTCCCGTACGCGATGACCTGACGCACGAAGACGTTGTCGAATCCGACGTCGTTGGCCACCGCGGTGAGAATGGCGCCGTCGCTGGTCAGGTCGAGGGCCGGCAAGGCCCTCCACGCCCCGAAGGGCGGGGTGAGGCAGTCGGCGACCACGTCGGAGGCATCCGTTGCACTCCCCCCGTTGCCGAAGGCCAGTAGCGTTCCCCCGGCGACGAATCGCTGGGCCATGGCCTCGGCGCACCGTGCGAGATCGGTTCTGTGCGCCAACCGCATCCGCTCCCTCAACTCCACGACGGTCTGAGCCTTCTCCCGTGTCGATCGCATGACTTCGTCGAACAGGACCGCGAGCGTGTCGACATGCGGAGCGTGGGCGAGGTCCCCGTCCTCACCGGTCGGGTGAGGCGCTGAGCCACCGTCGTCGTAGAGGAAGGGATAGAGCTCCCGCCCGTAGTCGACGTCACCGCTCACGGGCCCTCCCCGCGTCCGTGACGCGACCGATGGCGAAGCCCATGTGCACCATGAGCCGATCCCCCACTCGGACGTCCTCGACCAGATCGAGGGCTACACGCTCCACGGATACCGCGCCCTCGACGCGCGCCGTGTCGGTGCCGACGTCCACCTCTACGACCCGGACCTGGACTGCTTCGTCTCCGCAGAGTGAGCAGCCCCCGACCGGGTCCGGGGTGCAATCGCGTCGCCGGTTCACGGATCGACTCCGGCCAAGGTGGCTTCGGCTTGATCGTTCCCGAGAGCATCGAGGTCGCCGCGGTCCAGAAAGACGTGCACCAGTTCCCAGATGACGTGGTACAGCGTTTCCGCCACCTCCTGCGCGACGAGGGCGTCCATTCCCTGGAGGGAGAAGCCGAGATCGGCGCCTCGAAGGCTCCTTCCCGCCGTCACGACAACGGTGAGCAGCCCGAGATCGCGCCCGGCGTCGAGAAGCTTGCCCGGGGCGGTCGTCCCGTCGGCGTCACCGATGCCTACGGCGTCGACGATCATCAGGATGTCCTCGGGCCGCCCCACGGTGCGCAGCTCCCCGACCGCACCCGAAGCCGTCGCGTCGTCCTGACCCAGGGCGAGGGCCGGGAGGGCACGCTTGCCGACGATGACCGGGTGGACGAACTCCACCGCGACGTGCTCGGCGTCGGAGCGCTGTGGGCCCTCCCCGTAGGCGAGAAGCCTCCCCCCCTTCTTGAACCGGCGTGCCATGTCCAGGCACGTGCGCGCCACCCGCTCGTCGTACTCGGCGAAGAACGATCCGATGGCCTCGGCGCTGAGCGCGAACCGCTCATCGACGACGGACACGATGGAGGGCGCGGCGGCCGGCGAAGGGGAACGATGCGACGTCATTCGATCTCGCTCCCCTTCCATTCTTCCAACTCGCCCTCGTAGAGGTCTCCCAGCTTCTCCAGAAAGTCGGTGGTGCGCTTGGCCTCCTCGTCGTCGATCTTGCTCAGGGCGAATCCCACGTGGATCAGAACCCAGTCGCCGACCTCCAGCCCGTCGGGGAGGACCAGCCCCACGTTGACGTTCCGGCGTACGCCCGACACCTCGACCTTGGCCAGATGGCGGTCCAGATCGACGATCTCCACGACCTTCCCCGGGATGCCTAGGCACATGGCGCGACCTCCTCCGACTCCCGATCGGGCATCCCTGCGGGGACCGCGGACGATGCGTGGTGGATCCCCGGCGCCGAGGAGGACCGGTTCGCGCCGTCCTCCCGCCGCCACACCCGGTCGGCGATCGTTGCCTGCCCGAGGCCGAGCCCACCGTCGTTGCACGGCACCTGCCGATGGAGCAGCACCTGGAAATCCGCCGCTTCGAGGGAGGCCCGACACGACTCGGTCAGGAGTCGATTCTGGAAGACCCCCCCCGTCAGAGCGACGATGTCGACGGCGTCGGCCTCCCGGCAGCGGAGGGCGAGTTGGACGACGGTATCGGCGAGAGCTCGATGAAACGCACCGGCGATCGTAGACGGGGCCACGCCTCGCACAACATCCCCAGCAATGGCTTCGATGACCGGTCGGGCGTCGAAGACCATCCCCACGTCGTCGTCGCCTAAGCAGATGGCGTAACGAGGCGGCGCCGTCGGGTCGGACGCGGCCTCCAACTCCATGGCCGCCTGGCCCTCGTATCGGTTCGACGCCCGTATCCCCAGCAGGGCAGCCACCGCGTCGAAAAGGCGTCCGACGCTCGAGGTGGCGGGGCTGCGCACGCCCCCCTCGAGCATGCCCCGCAGGAGGGGCCAGGCTGAGTCATCGGGCAATGGATTCACCGGCCAGCAGTCCATGTCGGCACCGTACACCGACCAGAGGTGGGCCGTCGCCATGCGCCAGGGCTCGCGCGCAGCCGCGTCTCCGCCGGGCAGGGGCACGCACGAGAGGTGACCGACTCGTCGATATCCATCGTCGTTCACCACGAGCGCTTCCCCGCCCCATACCGTGCCGTCGTCTCCCAGGCCGGCCCCGTCGAAGACGATGCCCAGGACCGGATCCTCGACACCGTGCTCCGCCGTGCACGCCGCCACATGGGCGTGGTGGTGCTGCACCGCCACGGCAGGGACCTCGAACTCCTGGGCTAGCCGGGTCGTCCAATAGTCCGGGTGGAGGTCGTGCGCCACGACCTCGGGACGGAACGCGAAGAGCTCACGATGATGGGCGAGCATCTTCCGGAAGGCGTCGGTCCCCTGCACCGACTCGAGATCGCCGATGTGGGGGGAGAGCATGGCCAACTCGCCCCGCCCGAGGCAGAAGGTGTTCTTGAGATGCCCTCCCAGGCCCAACGTGGGCTGCGCGAACGGATGACCACCGAGCCGCAGTGCTCGGGGCGCGTAGCCCCGACTCCGACGAAGCACCTGTGGCCCACCGCCGAGCCAACGGACCACCGAGTCGTCGGAAGGGATCACGATTGACCGGTCGTGGGTCAGGAAGCCGTCGGCGACCGGTCCGAGACGCAGATCGACCTCGTGATCTTCGTAGACGATGGGCGAGCCGCTGTGGTTGGCGCTCGTCATTACGAGCGGACGATCTACTCCTCGCAGCAGGAGGTGATGGAGGGGCGCGTAGGGAAGCATGATGCCCAACGTCGATACGTCGGGTGCCACGTTCGAGGCCACGGGGGTTCCGTCGCGGGCGCGGCATAACACGATGGGTCGCTCCGGGGACGCCAGGAGTGACTTCTCGGGTTCGTCGATTGCCGCGAGCGCCTCCGCGGACACCAGGTCGCGAACCATCACGGCGAAGGGCTTCCCATCCCGCCCTTTTCGGCGGCGGAGCCGGCGGACCGCCGTGGAGCAGGTGGCGTCGCACGCGAGGTGATAGCCCCCGAGCCCCTTGATGGCCACGATCTCGCCCGACATGAGCGCCGATACCGCCATGCCGAGCGCGTCGGCATCTGTGCCGGACGAGCGGGAGCTCGCCGACCGCGCGCCGCGACCACCCAGCCCTTCGGGATCCCAGGCGGCCGAATCGCGGGAAAGGGCACGGTACCGGAGCGACGGGCCGCACTCGGGGCACGCGATGAGTTGGGCGTGAAAGCGCCGGTCCGAAGGTTCGGCGTACTCCCGGGAGCACCCGAGACACGGATCGAAGTCCGCCATCGATGTCGACGCGCGATCGAAGGGCAGGCGTCGGGTCACGGAGAAGCGAGGACCGCACTCCGTGCAGGCGTGGAAGGCGTAGCCATGCCTGCGATCGTCGGGGTCGAAGGTCTCGGCGAGACAGTGCGGACACGTCGCTAGGTCGGGCCCGACGAGGCTGAACGAGCTTCGAGGACCCCCTGAGCCGCTGCCGTCGATACTCATGGCGAGCGCACCCGACGGCGAGGCGGCTCGCTCGGTCACCGCGTCCACCCTCGCAGGCTCGGGATGGTCCCGCCCGAGGGCGCCCACGAGTCGGTCCAACGCCTCGGCGCGCCCCTCGACGTCGATCTCGACCCCGCTCACGGCGTTTCGTACGGCACCGACGAGTCCCAGGCGGAGGGCGGTCCGCAGGACGAAGGGCCGAAACCCGACGCCTTGGACAATGCCTTCGACCGTGATGATCCGTCGTTCCGTCACGCGACCCTCCCAGGGGCGGTCCGTGACGCGGCGGTGGACGAGACGCATGGCCGCATGAGGAGCCGCCATGTGCATATGGCTCGGTTTGCACGGCCCGCGCAAGGTCACTTCGATTGATCGAAGTGCCTGTAGAAGCGCCGCTTACGTCTACTCGGCCCCGCTGGATGATTCGGGGTGCACGTCCTCGAGCAGTAGCCGAAGCCTCCCGAAGAGCTTCCCTCCCGACGCGGTGAGGGCGTAGACCGACACCGACCTCGCCCCCCCGCCCCCTTCGCGACGGATCAGCCGGACGGCTTCGAGGGCTCTGAGCGTATCCGAGAGGGTGGAGCTACTCGCCTCCGAGAGACCGGATGCGATGTCCCGGTACCGGGCACCTCCCTCTCGATGGATGACGCTCATGACAGCCAAGGAGTACCGGCGTCGGAGAATCCCCAGGAGATCCTCCACCCCGCAGTAGCACAGAGCAGCCTCGGCCTCACCGGGGGCCGCGCAGCCGCAGGGCGGGATCTCTCTCGGTCGACGACCTTGATTCACGCGTTCCGTTCCTCGGGTGGGGAGGGCTCCCAGCGCGGTTGCGAGGCCAGGAGATCCTGTGTGTACGGATGGGCCGGGGCCGCGCAGATCTGTCGAGCCGTGCCCTCTTCCACGATTCGACCCGATCGCATGACCCCGATACGGTGGGACAGACCCGCCACCAGCGCGAGGTCGTGGGCGATAAGTACCATGGACAGTCCCAAGGCGTCGCGTAGTTCGTCGAGCAAGCTGATGATCCTGGCCTGGACGACGGTGTCGAGGGCCGAGACAGGCTCGTCCAGGATGAGCACTTCAGGGCCCAATGCCAACGCTCGGGCGATGGCGACGCGCTGCAGCTGGCCGCCAGAGAACTCGTTGGGCTTCTTCCCAGCGTCTGAAGGACGTAGCCCGACCCGCGTGAGGAGCCGGGGTACCCGCTCGGCGGCTTCGGCACCCCGACCGTGCACGTAGAGGGGTTGTGCGATGATGTCGCCGACCGCTCGTCGGGGGTTGAGGGAAGCGCGGGGATCCTGGAACACGATCTGCACGCGACCTCGCAACCGGCGAAGCGCCATCGGCGTGAGATCAGCGAGGGTCTCTCCACAGGCCTGGACCCGGCCAGCGTCAGGCGCCACGAGTCCCACCAGGGTGCGCGCGAGGGTGGTCTTCCCGGAACCGGATTCGCCCACGAGGCCGTACGTCTCGCCCTCGGCGACGTGGAAGGTCACCCTTTCGAGGGCCCGTACCGAAGGGTGCCCCCTGCGAGCGTATGTCACGGTCAGCTCCTCGACTCGGAGCGCCACGGCTCCGCCCGCGAGGGCACGCGAAGCCGGTGCCGAGTCCCCTTCGACCGGGGCGGACAAGGCGCCCATCGAAGCGCGCGCCGAGCGGAACGGACCCAGCCCCGGTCTCCTCTCCAGGAGCTCGCGTGTGTGCGGGTGTCGCGGACTCCTGAAAAGCCCGTGAGTCGGTCCCTCCTCCACGACCCGGCCCTCGTGCATGACAACGACGCGGTCCGCCATCTCGGCGATTACGCCGAGATCATGCGTGATGATGATGAGGCTGGCCGCAGACCGTTCGTGAACGTTCCGGAGTACGTCCAACACCCGTGCTTGCGTGGTCACGTCGAGGGCCGTGGTCGGCTCATCGGCAATGAGCAGCTCGGGCTCGTTGGCGATGGCGATGGCGATGAGCGCCCGCTGGCGCATGCCTCCGGACCACTCGTGCGGATAGCGCGGCGCGGTCGCGGCGTCACGGTCGATGCCGACGCTCTCGAGGAGGAGCGTAGCTCGGTCGCGGGCTTCGGCCCGGTCGCACCCGTGAGCGGTGAGGGCCTCAGCGACCTGTTCGATCACGGTCAGCGCGGGATGCAGGGCGCCGAGAGCGTCCTGGAACACCATTCCGATCTCCCGGCCCCTGATACCGCGAATCCTCTCCTCGGGCATGTTCAAGAGGTCCGACCCCTTCCACATGATCCGTCCCTGCGCCCCGACGCCACGTGGAAGGAGTCGCACGACGCTGAGCGCAGTGAGGGTCTTCCCCGCGCCCGACGCGCCGACGATCCCCACGCATTCGCCTGACCGGATGGTCAGATCGATGTCACGGACCACAGGTCCGGAGCGTGTGGTGAGTCGGAGCCCCTTCATCTCCAGCAACGGACCGCGCGGGACCTCGGTCATCCGCGACCCTGCCCCGGAGTCAGTCCGTCGACGAGGAGGTTCAACCCGAGGGCGGCGGTGACGATGGCGACGCCCGGGAAGAACCACATCCACCACGCCGAGCGGAGAAAACCCTGCGCCTGTCCAGCCAGAAGTCCCCAGCTCATGACATTGGGATCGCCCAGGCCGATAAAGCCCAGGCTCGCTTCCACAAGGATGACGTTGGCGGCGACCAGACCGAACATGACGAGTGCCGACGGCAGCGCGTTGGGAAGAATCTCCACCAGGATGATGCGTGCCGGAGATGCCCCGTACGCTCGAGCCGCCTCGACGAACTCGCGTTCCCGCAACGACAGGACCTCGGAGCGGACGACGCGGGCCAGTCCGGCCCAGGACGTGAGGCCGAGAGCGACGATGGGGCGATCCTCCCCGAGACAGAAGCCGGC
>CALJKZ010000160.1 GCA_937983085.1 uncultured Gemmatimonadales bacterium | reverse complement strand
GGAGACTGCGCCGAGTTCAGGGTGCACCCCCCGCGCATCGAGGTCGAGGCCAGCTTCCAACACGGCATCCAGCGCCACCAGGCTCTGGGCACGCGACGTGGCGAAGTCGTCCAGCAACTCATCGATGGGTCGGTCGGCGCCGGCGATGGACGCACCTCGGTTGAAAGGATCGAAGGGCCGCGCCGTCCCGTGGTTCAGGATCCGGCGAAGCCGGGGTATCCAGTCATCATGCTCGCCATGGATGAGGTGCGCGACGACCTGTCGGGGGCTCCACGTATCGGTCCCGTCGGTGGTGTCGAGCCAGCCGTCGTCGAGGTCACGCAGCCATGCGTCGAGGACCCGGGGCGTCCGGGCGAGGATCGTCACGGCCTCGCCGGGATCCAACTTCGTCTTGCTCATTTGTCGTCACCTGCCTCAATCGTTCACCTGTCTCGATCCCCTCTCGCCTCAGTCCCCGGCCTCCAAATAGATCTCCCCGCCCTTCTCCCGAAACGCCTCGGCCATCCGCTCCATCCCCACCTCCACAGCGTCGGCCTCGTCGAGCTCCTGCTCCCGGGCGAACTGACGGATGTCCTCGGTGATCTTCATGGAGCAGAACTTCGGCCCGCACATCGAGCAGAAGTGGGCCACTTTCGCGCCTTCGGCGGGGAGCGTCTCGTCGTGGTACTCCTCCGCGGTCACGGGATCGAGGGCGAGGTTGAACTGGTCGCGCCACCGGAACTCGAACCGGGCCTTGGACAGGGCGTAGTCCCACTCCTTCGCCCGCGGATGGCCCTTGGCCAGATCCGCGGCGTGGGCGGCGATCTTGTAGGTGATGACGCCGCGCTTCACGTCGTCCCGGTTCGGCAGTCCCAGGTGCTCCTTCGGCGTCACGTAGCAGAGCATGGCCGTACCGTACCACCCGATCTGGGCCGCCCCGATGGCCGACGTGATGTGGTCGTACGCCGGCGCGATGTCGGTGGTGAGGGGCCCGAGGGTGTAGAAGGGCGCCTCGTCACACCACTCGAGCTGCTTCTTCATGTTCTCCTCGATCATGTGCATGGGCACGTGACCGGGCCCCTCGTTCATGACCTGGACCCCGTACTCCCAGGCGATCTTCGTGAGCTCGCCCTGGACCTTCAACTCGGCGAACTGGGCCTCGTCGTTGGCGTCGTGGATGGAGCCGGGTCTCAGCCCGTCGCCCAGGGAGAACGACACGTCGTACGCCGCCATGATCTCGCAGAGCTCACGGAAGTGGGTGTACGTGAAGTTCTCCTTATGGTGTGCCATGCACCACTTCGCGAGGATGGACCCGCCCCGGGAGACGATGCCGGTGAGACGATCCGCCGTCATGGGAATGAAGCGCAGCAGAACGCCGGCGTGGACGGTGAAGTAGTCGACCCCCTGCTCACACTGCTCGATGATGGTGTCCCGGTAGATCTCCCACGTGAGTTCCTCGGGCACGCCGTCGACCTTCTCCAGCGCCTGGTAGATGGGGACCGTCCCGATGGGCACGGGCGAATTGCGGAGGATCCACTCCCGGGTCTCGTGGATGTTCTTGCCGGTGGACAGATCCATCACGGTGTCGGCGCCCCACAGGGTGGCCCAACGGAGCTTCTCCACCTCCTCGTCGATGGACGACGAGACAGCCGAGTTCCCGATGTTGGCGTTGATCTTCACCTTGAAGTTCCGCCCGATGGCCATAGGCTCGAGCTCGGGATGATTGATGTTCGGGGGGATGATGGCCCGGCCCCGCGCCACCTCGTCCCGGACGAAGTCGGGCTCCAGGCCTTCGCGCAGCGCCACGAACTCCATCTCCGGCGTCACCTCTCCCCGGCGGGCGTATTGCATCTGGGTCACCGTGCCCGTCCCCCGAAGGGTCCTGCGCGCGAGTCCCTCCGGCATCTCCACCGCCCCGCTGGGCGTCCGGGTGCGCTCGGCCATCTCGACGTCGCCCCGTGCCTGGATCCACTCGTCCCGCAACCCCGGGAGCCCCTTCCGGACGTCGATGTCCCGGGGACCGCTGGTGTCGTAGACGCGGAGCGGGGCTTCGCCGCCCGTGAGGTGGATCTCCCGCATGGGAACACGGACGCCTCGGGTGCCCTCCACGTGGACCTTCCGGGAGTTGGGAAAGGCGCCGGGGTAGTCGGTTCCCACGTCTTCGGTGCGGGGGGCGACGCGGGGACGGTGTCCGTTCGACTCGCTCATGTGCCTGCCTGCGTGTGATGCGTCCGGGCGACGCCAGGCAGGATCGCGCGACTCGAGGCGGCCGCCGGAGAAGGTGCCTCGTGACCTCGCCGCGCTCCCTACGCCGGGTTCAACCGGATCAGGTTCCAAGAGTCGTTCTCAACCGACGCGCCCACCGGGCCACGAGGCCGACCGCTCTGCGGACGGCATTCCGGACCCGGGGCGGCGTGACGGTGCCCCTGGCGGCACCCGGAAGCTACGGGATCAGGGGGGGCATCAGAAAGGCCTTGGATCCCTCGCCCCCAGATGCGCACCTTGTCGGCAGTACCCTCGACCTCTCCGGGAGTCCGCCGTGTCCCAGATTCGCCGTGCCCACCACCGACGCTCCACGCCCCGCCTCACGCGTATCATGACGGGGGCAGTCCTTCTGCTCGTGGCTGTCGCGGCGTCGCCGCCTTCGCACGCGGCCGCTCAAAGCCCCTCGGTCCTCTCCCTCCTCCCGGCGGAGAGCGGCATGCTCCAGGTCGGCGGTGAGCAGACGGGGACGCTTTCCTCCGCCGACCACATCTCCACGTCCGACGCGTACTTGGACGCCTGGGAGCTCACCGCGCCCGTGGGGTCGTCCGTCACCATCGATCTTCGTTCCGACGCCTTCGATTCCTACCTGTACGTCGTGGGTCCAGGCCTCGGCGAGACGCTGATGGACGACGACAGCGGTGGGGCGTGTCATGCGCGGATCAACTTCACGATCCTCGAGAACGGCCCGTACCGGGTGGTGGCGAGCTCCATGTCGCCGCGGGCCACCGGCACGTACACGCTGACCGCCCACGACGTCGCGCCGCCGCCGTTGAGCTACGGGTGCGGCGAGCCCGACCCCGCCGAACTCGCCAATCTTCCCACGGACGGGCGGGAGCTCATGCTGGGTATGACGGGCAGCGGCGCGCTGGACTTCGTGAGCGCCACCTCCCAGGGTCGACCGGTGGAAGCATGGATGCTCCGCGTAGTACCCGGTGAGCCCTTGGTCATCGTGCAGGAGTCGAACGAGTTCGATTCGTACCTGTACGTCCTCGGTCCGGACCTGCCGTCGGCACTGACCGACGACGACGGAGCCGGCGACCTCAACAGCCGTATCGAGTTCACGCCGGGTACCGAGGGTCCCTATACGGTGGTTGCGAGCGCGCTGAGCGAAGGGTCCACCGGAGGCTACACGCTGACCGTGGAAGCGCCCGTCGACCCCGCCACCCTCCCCCCCGTAGGCTCCTTGACGACGGGCGAGACCGCCGGGGTCATGACCGGCGACGAACCGGTCATTCTCGACGGACGGCGGGGCCAGGTGTGGTCCCTGGAGGGCACGGCCGGCCAGCGCGTGGTCATCGAGCTTCGGTCGGACGCGTTCGACGCCTTCCTCTATGTCGCCGGCCCTGGCCTCGTCGGCCACCGCTCGGATGATGATTCGGCCGGCGATCTGAACTCGAGGATCGAGCTGACGTTCCCGGAAACGGGGTCGTACAGGGTGATCGCGAGCGCCCTGGATCCGTACGCCACCGGGCCGTTCACCCTGGTGGTTTCGCCGCAGTAGGAGGCGCCCACACGTAAGGCCTCGGCCAGATTTTCCTTTCAGATCCCACTTCGGCGGACCGATACTAGATCAGGC
>CALJKZ010000159.1 GCA_937983085.1 uncultured Gemmatimonadales bacterium | reverse complement strand
GGTGACGGCCCGTGACGAGCGGAGTCAGCACCGCAACCGCGCCCTCGCCCTCGCCCGGCTCCGCGAGAAGCTCGAGGCGCGGAACCGACCCCGGAAGAAGCGCATCGCCACGAAGCCGCCGAGGGCGTCGAAGCGGAAGCGGCTGGAGGAGAAGCGCAAGCGCGGCGAGACGAAGCGGTTGCGCAAGCCGCCCAAGCGGGAGGAGTGAGGCGCCGTGGAGCTCACGATCGAATCGGCGCTCTCGCTCGGCGCGTGGGTCGGGCACCTCTCGTACTTCCTGCTCGTCCTCTCGATGCTCATGCGGCGCATCCACGCGCTGCGGGTCTTCGCGGTCCTCTCGGCCGTGGTCGGGATCACCTACGCCGCGGTCTGGCTCTCCGACCCGGTGAGCGTCTTCTGGGAGAGCGCGCTCCTGCTCGTGCACCTCGGCCAGCTGGCGCTCATGCGCTGGGAGGAGCGCAGGGCGACCTTCTCCGAGGAGGAGGCGGCGTTCGTCGAGGAGGTCCTCCCGGCGCTGCCGCGGGCGGTCGCCCGCCGGCTCCTGGACCTCGGCTGGTGGGTGCGCGCCGAAGAGGGCGCCGTGCTCACCCGGGAAGGCGACTCCGTCCCGCACCTCTTCTACCTGGCCGAAGGGGAGGCGACGATCTCGACCGGGGGCATCGACGTCGCTGTGTGCGGTCCGGGCGCCTTCGTCGGGGAGGTGACGGTGCTGCACGACGCCCCCGCCACCGCAACCGCGACCCTCTCGCGTCCGTCGCGCTACTGGGCCGTCGACGCGAGGGTGCTGCGGCAGGCGGTGGACGCGGACCCCGCGCTGCGGCGCGCCCTTCAGGCGAGCTTCGCGCGAACGATGCGGGACAAGCTCGTGCGCTCGAACGAGCGGATGGCGAAGGAGCGGCGGGGCCCGGACGCGGGGGCGGGCCCGGACGTTCGGGCCACCCTCGACGCCGCGACGACCCTCGACGCCGCGACGGCCCGAGAAGACGCCTCTGCTCCAGGCGACGTACCTTCATGAGCACCCCCGGTCGACCGCGACGGGGAGCGCCAGTGGGCCCGCCAGGACTTGAACCTGGGACCTACGAATTATGAGTCGTGCCGAGGCCGACTCAGAGTGATCGCATCCGCTGGACAGTCGGTACCCGACCCGGAGAAAGCCGCACCGTTGCTGGGCCTCCGCGTGCCCTGCCCGTCGACTCTACCAGTTCGTGTATCAGATCGGAGGCTGTACTGGCTTCCATGGAGTAAGAGGCCGAGCTGGCCTCGTTCAGATTCGACTACACGGCGTACGACGTCTACTGAGCGTCGTCCGATTCTGCCCGCTCGTGGAGGAGAAGTCGCCCCACGCCACCGGGGTCGAACAGGACGATGCCGATCATGCCTTCGGCGATCTTGGTCGGCACGACCCCGGCCACCGCCACGTCTCCCCCGTCCTCCCGGGCGATAGAGAGACGTTGGAGAGGGATTCCTGAATGATCTGCCATCACGACGAACGCAGCGAATTCGCCCTTCTGAACCTCGTCCGGGATTTCGAACTTTGCGGAGATCCGAGTAGAAGCGCTGACTCCGAGGCCCTCCACCTCCATGCTCCCTGAAGCGACTTCGCCCGGGCCATCCAGAGCGGGTCTTCGGAGTCGCGTGAGCACATGGTCATTCGCTGCGGGGTCGTCGCGCACCCACCTTTCCACGGCGAGCCAGACCTCTGGGTCCTCGTATGCGGACGAGTGGGATAGGCCGAGCCCGCCCCTGTGGGCCGTGACGTAGGTCGCCGCCGGGCCTCGGGGGGCAGGATCAACGTAGAACTCCAAGTAGGGAGCCATCGACATCGCGTCCCACCCCATGATCCCGGCGACCATCCCGTGAGCCGCGACCGTCAGCATTGCCACGGTCCCCGCTACGAAGGCTGTGGCCCCGGCCGCGACGTAGAGCAGAGTAGACGGAGTCGGAGCACCACCGATCGCCCAGACCACGGTGGCCAGCCCGTCAACAGTCCATTCATAGCCGATCGCAAGCACGAGCATCCCGAGCCCTATCCCGAGCGCCACGGCCAACGAGGGCGAGTCTGAGTGGAGCTTCCGTAGCCGGCGTCCGGGGGTGTCGAGCAGCCAAGAGAGAAATCGGCTCGCCGCCAGAACTCCTGCCGCTTCGTCGGCAGGCGTGGAGATCGCCAGCGTCGGAATTGGCGTTCCTAGCCGTGACTCATACTCCTCGGTCAGCCGCCCGACAAGCTGCGCGTTTCGATCCCCGAGCCAGACGAAGAGCGCCACGACGGGGAAGATGAGTGCCGCTAGGACCCCCACATCCCCCCACCGCTCACGCACAGACTGAAGCACAGACGCGACCGTCCAAAACCAGCCACCGAGACCGATCCCCGCTCCTACCCACGCTACCAGCCAACTGCCCAAGAACAACACCACCAGGACGACTACGACGCCAAGCATCGCCGCGAGGTCCTCGAACAGAGGCTGCGGAAGCACTCGGCTCTTGCGGCGCCGAACCCCGAAGAAGGG
>CALJKZ010000158.1 GCA_937983085.1 uncultured Gemmatimonadales bacterium | reverse complement strand
TCCCACCCCTCGGTCGCAAGACCGTCGGCGGTGTCGGGAAGGCAGGCGGGCCGGTCGTCGTCCGCGCGGACTTGGCGTTCGCGCAGCGACCCCGGCACGAGCGAGCCTAGAGCCGCCGCGACGGCGAAGGTTCGCGGTGTCCCTATCCGATCGTACGGTTAGAGGGTGACCGCCGTACGACGACTACGAATCCCGGGAGGTTCTTCATGGAAAGCATGCCACTTCGCTCCATCGAACTGTTCGCTGGTGCCGGTGGTTTGGCTTTGGGGCTACACGCGTCGGGCTTCCAGAACGTCGCGCTAGCCGAGTGGAACAGGGATGCCTGCGACACCTTGCGACGCAACGTCAAGGCGGGGTCCGTGCCAGGCATCAACACGTGGCGAGTGATCGAAGGGGACGTGCGCGACATCACCTACGGGGAGATCCCGGCGGTGGACGTCGTCGCGGGCGGCCCGCCCTGCCAGCCGTTCAGCATTGGCGGGAAGCACAAGGGCGCGAGCGACTCGCGGGACATGTTCCCCGAGGCGGTCCGGTGCGTCCGCGAGATGCGGCCACGCGCGTTCGTCTTCGAGAACGTCAACGGGCTGACTCGCGAGAGTTTCCGGAACTACTTCAACTACATCCTCCTCCGACTGACGTACCCGGAGATCGTGATCCGGGACGAGGAGTCATGGAACTCGCACCTCGATCGGCTTGAGGACCACCACACAAGCGGTCGGCGAGACGGGCTCACGTACCACGTCGTCTCTCGCGTCTTGAACTCGGCGGACTACGGCGTGCCTCAGGTGAGGAAGCGCGTGTTCATCGTCGGATTCCGTGCGGATGTCGCGACGGATTGGCACTTTCCGGAAGCCACGCACTCGCAGGAGGCGCTCCTCTTCGACCAGTGGGTGGATGGGACGTACTGGGACCGACACGGGGTGAAGCGACCGGACGGGCCGCCGAAGCGGCTTGCGAAGCGCGTTGCCCGTCTCGAGAAGAGCGGCGATGCACCGGACTCCCTTCCGTGGCTGACCATCCGTGACGCCATCAAGGGGATGCCCGCTCCCTACCGTTCCGGAAGAGGCGCGCGCTTCGCAAATCACCGCTTCCAGCCTGGAGCGCGCACCTACGTCGGCCACACCGGGTCTCCGCTCGACTCGCCGTCCAAGACGTTGAAGGCGGGAGACCACGGGGTACCCGGCGGGGAGAACATGATCGTCTTCCCCGACGGCAAGGTCCGCTACCTGACGGTTCGAGAGGCCGCGCGCGTCCAGACGTTCCCGGACGAGTGGCTGTTCGAAGGGGCTTGGTCCGAGGCGATGCGGCAGATTGGCAACGCCGCACCCTGCAAGCTGTCCGAGGCTGTCGCTGCCGCCGTGGGCGATCGACTGCGGTGGCGGACGTGACCGATGAGTACAACCCACTCGACTACGAGAACCTAGCGCGCAACTGCGCGGACGAGTTGCTACGGCACTCGCTAGGACCGCTCCCCCCGGATGGGAAGTTCACCGGCGCGGGCGTGTACGCCCTGTTCTACCGAGGCGACTTCCCGGCCTACGAGCCAATCGCTCGATCGCGGACACCGATCTACGTGGGCAAAGCCGTGCTCTCGGGCGGGCGCAAGGGCGGAGGACGGATTCCGAAGCCCGGGATGCAGACCGGCACGGAGCTCTATCGGCGGCTGCGAGAGCACGCGAAGAGCATCGATCAGGCCCAGAACCTCCGGCTGAAGGACTTTCGGTGTCGGTTCTTGGTGGTCACGCCGGTCTGGATCACGATGGCCGAGCGCCTCTTGATTGAGAAGTACAGGCCGGTCTGGAACGTCACCATCGAGGGATTCGGTATCCACGACCCCGGAGCTGGCCGCCACAGGGGCGAGATCTCCTGGTGGGACGCGCTGCATCCAGGTCGCCCGTTCGCGGCTCGGCTGCGGCAGACCCGAGACACCGACGACGCCCTCGAACGGCTCCGAAAGCACGAATGGACACGTTGACCGAAGCCGAGCGATCAAAGCGCATGTCGCGCGTGCGCGGCTCCGGAAATGCATCTACGGAGCTGGCCGTCGAAGAGGTGCTCCGCGCGAATGGGATCGCTGGCTGGACGAAGCACGCGCGGCTCCCCGGTCGCCCTGACTTCGCTTTCGACGCCGAACGCGTCCTGCTCTTCGTCGATGGTTGCTTCTGGCACGCTTGCCCGCGCTGCGGGCGATTGCCCAAGTCAAGAAGAGCGTTCTGGGCCGCGAAGATCGACGCGAACCGGCGTCGGGACAACCGGACACGGAGACGGCTGCGGAGGGATGGGTACAGCGTGATCCGCGTGTGGGAGCACGAGGTGCGTAGCGAGCGTTGGCTGAACCGTCTGCGTCGGGCGCTCCTGGCCCGCTCGTAATCTGGAACTACTGCGGTGGGTGCCTGTCGAAGTGCGCGGCGACGTCAGCCCGTACCTTCGCCTCGCCGCCCTCGTAGGGCGTGTTGCCATCGGCCCACGCCCACGGCCTCCCGGGGTGAAGCTCATCCCACGGCGAGCGGGTGTTGGCGCGCGTGGAGGCGCTGTCGCCGTGTTTCCCGAATCCGTAGCACACCTTGGACTCGTTGTTCCAAACCGGGTGGAACCGCTCGATCAGATACGTCTCGGCGGTGCTCTGCCAAGCGCTACGGACGACCAGGAACCTGCAATCGAAGTCACCGAGGTCCAGGTTCTCGACCCGTCCGATGTTCTTCGCGTGATCCTGCACCAAGCGCTTCCAGAGTCGCTCCCCTTGCTCCTCCGGGGTGGCGGCGCCGTGATCCTTCGGATCGACCTTCCCGACGTAGATCGGCGTCTCCGACTCCCGCAGGGGAGCGTAGGCATCGAACTCGCCCCGGTAGTAGATCGCGTAGACGCCGGAGCCGTAGAACCTCGTGCCTCCGACCACGTCGAGCGGGACGCGCGGTTGAGCGAGCAGTCGGAGCGCAATGATCTCGCCGACGATGGCCGGATCGGACGGATCTAGCACGGACGCCGGCTGGCTAATCGGGTTCACGTCCACGGCGAGCGCCGCCAGACGGTCGGATGCCGCCTGGATCCGCGCTCGCAGCTTCTGCCGAGCCCGGCTGGAGAGCCCGGTCCCACCCCGATCGAAGCCCACGGCCTCGCCGACGAGTTCGTCGAGGCGGTTCGCCAACTCCGTCAGCTCCTTGTCGGTCAGTAGCTTGAGGCCATCTGCGTCCATCGAGAGAGGGTAGCAAGCACCGTGGCGCGAGCCGCAGTTCGCCGTCGATCCCAGAGACCTGCCCCGAGCCCACGCGAGCTGCTGCGGCTACGGGATAGCGCCACGAAATCCGATCTCTCTCAGCTTCGCCGTCACCCTCTCGTACCGGCGCGCGTCCTTCTGCTTGAACTCGGCGAGAGACAGATCTGCGCTGCCCGACTTGAACTCGTACTGCCCGTGTCGGTGCGACCACCAGTGGTGAACGTGGGCGTCGTCGAGTGCGCCGTTGACCACCAGCGTCCACGAGTCCTCGTTCCCCATGTTGACGTCCCGTTCATCGATCAAATACCGGTGCATGGCGACCTCCCGACGTCGGCGCTCACGTGGGGTCTGGCGGAGAGCGCTGATGTTTGCGAGCCTGACCTGCACATCATGAACTCTGCGAGTGGTTCGTAAGAGGGTTAGTACTGGGGAGCCAACCCCACCCCGGTCGGAATAGCCCGACCGGGTGGTTGACGCACCGCTCTCGCGCTCGCGTCCCGCCGCCGTCCTCGTAACACGCGCATCCCGCGCGACTTCCGCGCGCACGTCCGCCGCGCCGCGATTCTCCGTTCCGAACCCGAGAGGTCCGGGGACCGGCCCCAACCCCCGGGGTTGGTCCCGGGGGGCCGGACTCTCCGCTCTCGAACTCTCCGATTCTCTGGTTTCGGATCGGGCTTGGT
>CALJKZ010000157.1 GCA_937983085.1 uncultured Gemmatimonadales bacterium | reverse complement strand
GCTCATCGACCAGACGGGTGACCTCGTCGATCTCGACGTAGTTCTCCATGAGATACCAGATAGTGTACAGCGCGACCTCGGCGCCCTGGATCTCGTTGCCGTGGACGTTGGCTTCGATGAACATCCCCGCCTTGTCCAGTTCGTCGCCGGTGGCCGGGTTGTTGATGGTCATGAGCCACATCTCCCGGCCGCCGTAGCTCTCCCCCAGCGACTGGAGCGACAGGAACTCCGGCCACGTCAGCTCCATGATCTGCATGCGCTCGCCGATCTCATCGTGATCGAGCCAGCGGTCCCAGGTCAGGGGCAGCGTGTGCTCCGGATCGGAGCCCCGCTGCTGGGCCTCGAGGGGGGTGGTCACGCCGAGTCCGCCGACGATCAGGGTAAGCGTGATGAGCTGCACGAGTCCCTGCTCGATCGTCTTCATCGGTCACCTCCCAACTGCACCATGCGACTGTCTCGACCGCCCTTCTCGGCGCGGACACGAATCTCCACCGACGACCCGGGTTGGCCCCGGATCACCCACGAAACGCGCTCGGTGGTACCCGCGCGCTCCAGCCGCTGATGGCGGTGGGTCTTGGCCGCTCCCGTCACGCTGGCGTCGGGGTCGACCTGGATCTGAACCGTGTCCGGATCGACGCTCCGGGACACGACACCGTGCTGGGTGGACGACGGGAAGTATCCTTCGTTGGTGACATCCACCGTCACGGTATAGAGGTCGCCACCGTGGCTCTCCACCATGGCGTCGGAGATGCGGACATCGGGTAGCATCGTCGAGAGTCGGGCGACGAACGCGGCGTTGGAGGCGCCGAGGTCGCCGAGCATGGCCGCGGGAGGAAGCACCAAGGCGTAGGGTCGGAACCCGCCGACTTCCACCGCTCCCAGGTCCTCGTGCTGCACCGTCGTCCAGTCGGCGAAGACGTCGATCCCCGCGCCCTCGTACGCCGCCAACAACCGACCGTCACCCGACGACGGTACGTCCGCGTCGTCGCCGGCGTCCGGGAGTCCCCATCCGGGGGTGCTGAAGGAAGGCACACCGAACTGGAAGTACCCGTACTGGAAGAAGGCACCCTCGGCTTCGCGGTTGAGGGCGACCTCCTCGATCCCGGTGAGCTCCTCGTACGCGTCTGAGACGGCGACGAAGTACTCGCGGTCGGCATTGTTCACCGTCATGGCAGGACGGCGGCCCTGGTTCGGATCGTTGTCCTGCCCGGGCTGAGCGCCACGGAGGTTGAGGCCCGGGGTGAACGGTACGGGATACACGCCCTCGTCGAACATCCCGCCGAAGGACTCGTAGGCGAAGGCGTCGAGCTCGGGCATCACCTCGTCGGCCAGAGCTCCGCGGCCGTTCGGAGGCGTCACGAGGTTGTCGGAGTGCCCGAAGGTCACGATGGCCGCGATGTTGCGTTGGCCGATGACGAAGTCCATGAGCGCCCGGGATTCGGGCTCGCTCACCATGTTCACGCCGGCGTCGGCCTCCCAGTACGGGTAGGCGTGTTGGAAGTTGCGGTCCAGGTCGCCGCCCTGGTCCGGATCCTAATTGAGGTACCCGTCCCCGGCGTCGTCGCGGCCTTCCAGGTAGAGCGTATGCGTCCCCCGCTCCCCGGCTGCGCGGTCGGCCCGCTTCATGAGACGCGGCTCGTCGGGGTCCACCATGAAGTCACCACGAACGTCGGTGACGCGGAGGAGGGTGAGCGCTCCGTCACCGTTCAGGTCGTCGCTGCCGTCCTCGTCCGCGCGACCGTCGTTGTCGTCGTCATACGGAGTACCGTTGCCCCGGCGCCCGCCTTTCACGGAGCCGAAAGCGGCCTCTGCGCCATCAGGGTTCAGACGAGGGACGACGTAGAAGACGTGCCTCGTCAGGTCGGCCTCCGAAGCGCCGGAGACGAGGTGACGAACGGTCTCCACCGCCAGATAGCTCCCGAGGAGGTGGTCGCCTGAAAGGGTGCCCACCACCAGAACACCCGGGCGCTCATCCACCGGCGGCCCGTCACCCCCGGCGATCTGGACCATCCAGATGTCCCGGCCCTGGGCGGACGTACCGATGGCGCGCATCGTAGCGGCGTCCGAGCCGTTCACGACGGACCGGAGTTCACCCTGGAAGGCGTCGAAATCACGGTAGCCCTGGGTCTGAGCGGCCACGCTTTGGCCCATGGCCGTCAGCGCGGTCACCATCACCAGCGGACACGCAGAACGCCTGACGCGCATCGTTCGCTTCTCTTGCATCCCCTCTCGTCCTCGTCGTCGGGTCGAAGGCACGCTCGGGAATCAGATCCTCCCCGAGGCTCGCCTCAGAGAGTAGGGGCCATCGTGCAGACCGGCCACCCCGTGGACGAAGGTCCGCTACCCAGACACCTCGACCAGCTCGATGCTGAGCCCGTCGGGCCCTTCGATCATCATCGCCCGGCCTTCGGGGATGTCGTGGGGCTCCTCGAGGAACGGCACGTTCCGGAACCGAAGCCACTCGGCCCATGCGTCGAGATCGCCCACGGAGAACCCCACGTGATCCAGGACCTGTCCCCGCGACGGTACGAGTGGCTGAGCCGTTCCGCACCGCTCCCCGACACACTGCCGCGGATAGAACGACATCGAGCCGTTGCCATGGACCACCGATGCCCGAGGCTGCCGGATGGTGCCGATCGTCTCCAGCGAGGGCCATCCCGGCACACCCGGCTCGGCTTCACACGGCTCGTGGGGCGGCCGGACCGACTCGGTCCCGTCCTCTGCACGTACCGGCGGCAGGGACATCCCCAGGAACTCGACGTACCAGTTTGCCGCGCACATCGGCTGCTCGTGGAAGAAATGCACATGAGCGAGCGCCGGCGTGGTTCGCGGACCGCCCGTGAGCTCGAACAGGGCTCCGTCGGGTCCGGCCACATAGCTGAAGCCACCCGGACGAGGTTCACCGTCCGATTCCAGGACAGCGATCTGTTCCGCCGTCGCTACGCCGGGATAGGGAGAGAGGCCCGATCGCCAAACGCCCCTGATATCGTCAGGGCCGATGAATAGAGGGAGGTGGGTCATGCCGATGGCCGCGAGCTGGCTGTCCCAATCCGTCGTATTGGTGAACGCGCCGATATGCCAGAACGGGCTCTGCTCGGCCGGACGGCGAAGCTGGTGGTCCCAGCCCCCGGCCGGGGCCTCGTCCACCTCCTCGATCACAAGATCCATCTCCGCATCCACCGCGGGCATCCCTGCGAACGTGCCTCGCGAGGCGGCAGGCCAGAGACGCAGGTACCATTCCACGGCCGCTCCAGCGTCCACCGAGTTCAACCCCGTGTGATGAAGCGCCGGAGTCTCCTCAGGCATCGTCGGGTGGGACGGCGAATCGGATCCGTCCGAAGCACACGCCGCGACAATCATCGACAGGAGCGCGGCGCAAGCCGCGCCGCGCGGTGCGTCGAGGCGACGGGCATCGCGCCCCCCGTGTCGATATTCTTCCATCCTTCGATCCCCCTATCCGATCCCACCGATGACGACTTCGACCTACGCCACCATCACGGGTTGGGGCAAGTGCATGCCGCCGGCCACGCTGACCAACGACGACCTGTCGACGTTCCTCGACACGTCGGACGAGTGGATCACGACGCGGACCGGGATGAAGGAACGCCGCATCTCCCACGTGTCGGCCACGGAGATGGCGACCCTGGCCGCGCGCCGTGCCCTCGCCTGCGCGGGCCTGGACCCGGCCGACGTCGACCTCATCATCTACGGAGGCGTGAGCAACGACGAGCTGTGCCCGAACAGCGCGTCGGGTGTCCAGGTCTCCCTCGGGGCGACCAACGCGGCGTCCATGGACCTGAACACCGCGTGCACCAGCTTCTGCTACGGGCTGGTCGCCGGCGGCGGGATGATCCGGACCGGCGCCGTGCGCAACGCCGTGGTCATCGGCGTCGAGCTCATCAGTCGCTACATGGACTGGAACAACCGAAGCGTCGCTGTCCTGTTCGGGGATGGCGCAGCGGCGGTGGTGCTCCAGGCCACCGACGAGGCAGAGGGCGTCCTCGACAGCGTCCTGGGCTGTGACGCCGAGGCTCGCGGCACCCTGCGCGTTCGCGGCTTCGGATGCGGCTATGCCGGCCTCGGCATCACGCTGGGCGACACCTTCTGGGACTTCGACGGCCAGCAGATCTTCAAGCGAGCGGTGAAGGCGATGGCCGCCGCATCCGCCGAGGTAATGGCCCGCTCCGGCCTGGAGCCCGACGACATCGCCCTCGTGGTGCCCCACCAGGCCAACCTCCGCATCATCGAGTCCGTGGCGAAGTACGCCGGGATTCCCATGGAGCGCGTCATGCTCACCGTGGAGAAGTACGGGAACATGAGCGCAGCGACGGTACCGGTGGCCCTCGTGGAGGCCCTGGAGGAGGGCCACGTACAGCCGCACAGCTACCTCCTCATGCCCGCGTTCGGGGGTGGCCTCACGTACTGCTCTATCCTGGTGAAGTGGGGTGAGCGGGTGACACCCCTCGGCGTCTCGGATGCGGAGCTACCACCCCCGGGCGAGACCGCCCTGGACATGGTCAATCGGGTCCGGGAGCGTCAGGACCCTTATGGACGCTCGAAGGACGGGCTCATGGCCCCGGTCTTTCCCGAGGCCACCCGGGTGGGCGAGGAGCGTTAGCCGACGGCGGGCTCCTCGCTGGCCGCGCATCCGAGGATGCCGACCCGTCTCCGAGGTTGTGGCCGCCACACGCGACGCCGCCCATATTGACCGCCCGTTCGGCCCTGCCGCCTCAGGACCCTTCACCGGAGCCACCCGATGCACCGCTTCGCAGCCCGCCTCTTCGCCACCGCCGTCGCCGTCCTGCTTCTCGGCGTGACGCCCCTTCCCGCATCGGCGACGTGGTCCATCATCGCGGTGGACACCAACACGGGACTGGTGGTCATCGCGTCGGCGACCTGCGTCACCGGTGAAGGACTACGCTCCCGCGGCGGGCTCATGAGCATCCAGGCGGTCATCGTTCCGGGCGTCGGGGTGGCGGCGGCCCAGGCGGGTGTCGACGGGACACGCGCGAATCAGACGCTCATCTATGAGCAGATGCGCGCCGGAACGGATCCGGACGTCATCCTCGACATGCTCTCGGAGGACCCGGCGTTCCAGCGCCGCCAGTTCGGGATCGTCGACCTCCAGGGACGCATGGCCGGCTTCTCGGGCAGCGGGAACGGACACGCGTCCCTCGCCGTCCAGAGCGAGATCCGAGGTGAGGGGATCTACTTCGCCGTCCAGGGCAACATCCTCGAGAACAACGACGTGGTCCTCGACGCCGTGACGGCCATCATGGAGACCGAGGGGGCCCTCACCGATCGGGTCATGGCCGGGATGGAGGCTGCCCGCCGCGCCGGCGGCGACGCGCGCTGCAACTGCCGCGGCGACGCCGTGCCCGAAACCGAGGCGCGTTGCACGCAAAGGACTGCGCACGTCGCCTACATCGCCGCGGCCCTTCCCGAAGATCCGGTGGGTGAGGGCCACAGCGACGGGGAGTACTCCCTCTTCATCGATGTCGAGAACGAAACCACCGAGGCCCACGAGGATCCCAGCCCCGTGGCGACGCTGAGCATGCGGTACGCCGCCTGGAAGGCAGCGGGGGGTTTGGCGCGGCTCGGCCTGGAGCGTGCGCCTTAGGGCACGCGTGGCCGCTTTCTAGCGGAAGGCGTCCGCCGGATACTGGCTGTCCGGATTCCAGAACAGCCACTCCTCGAGCCCCGCGTCGGCCACCGCCTGGATCTGTGCCCGCATCTCGCCGGGCCCGTAGGTGATGCCGTTCAGGGTGAACGCCTGGAGCCAGGGTCTGAGCGTGGCGGTTGCCCCCGGGGTGCGGTCCATGCGGGCGACTGCGGTGTCCATGGCCGCTCGAACGATGGCGTACGGGTCGCCGTCCGGATCGTCGACGCCCAGGCTGCCCGGCCAGTACAGCGACGGATAGACCATGGGGAGAAGCACGTCGGTGACCCGCACGAGTTGGTTCCAATCCTGCCCGATGCCGGAGTCGTCGTATGTGGTGATCACCCGACCGAACACGTCGGCGGTGATGGGGGCGCTGTACTCGGCCAGTTCCTGCCGCGAAAGCGTAACGAAGTCGTTGATGGCGTCGGGCGCCGTCGAACCGTTCTGGGCCGGGAACTCCATCTCGGCCCTCACCTCAGCCGCGACGTCGGGGAAGCGCACGTAATCCCACTGGACCTCCGCGAACCCCGCTGCGAGCGCTTCCCGGGCGAGGTCGATGTTGTACGCCTGGACCTCGGGATTGAACGGATCGACCCACGGCTTGTCGCTCTCGGGATCCAGCCACACGTCGCCTTCGACGGTCCGGATCGCCAGGTCGGGCCTGCCCGCGGCGAGGATGGCATCCCGGAAGCAGACGATGCGTGCGATGGGGTAGATCCCGGCTTCTTTCAGAGTGCGGAGGAGGCCCGGCAGGTCCTCGATGTACCCCCGCCCTGCGTCCACCTGGTCGACGAGGGGCACCGCGCTGGCATAGCTGACCTCCCCGCGCTCCTTCACGTCGATGACGAAGGTGTTCAACCCCGACGAGCGAGCCAGCTCGACGAGTTCGGCCACCCGCGAGGGGATGCCCGCCGCCTGTGCGTTCACGTAGATGCCGCGGACCACAGCGGGTCGGGCTACCGGCTCGATGGGCCCGTCGAGATCGGGATCGACGAGGTCGGAAGGGCCGCAGCCGGTCGTCACGAGCACGACGAGGGCGCACAAGGCTGCTCGCATCGAGGCGGGTGGCGTGGGAGCGCTCATCGGCGGGGGCACGGGGACGGGTGGCGGTACACAAGTGTTTACTTGGCTTCGCCGCTGACCGGTGTCAAGCGCTCGCCTGGACGAAGGACGGGCCTTCCTGCCACTTTCCGCACCCATGGCCAAGAACGCCCTCCTCGGTGCCCTCGCCCTCATCTTCGTGGGGGACGTTCTTGCGTGGTCCGTGCAAACCGACCTGGGCGCCATCGACGTCCAGGACGTCCGTTGGCAGGACGGCGACGGCAAGACCCTGAGTGCCCTCCTCTACGTCCCCCCCGGCGCGACCGCCGAGTCGCCCGCACCGGGGGTGCTGGCCGTCCACGGATACATCAACTCCCGCGAGACCCAGGACGGATTCGCCATCGAGTTGGCGCGACGGGGCTTCGTGGTGCTCGCCCTCGATCAGACGGGCCACGGGTTCTCGGACCCGCCTGCGTTCCGAGCCGGCTTCGGCGGACCGGCCGGTCTTTCGTACCTGCGCTCCCTCGATTTCGTCGACGGTGACAACGTGGGACTCGAGGGCCACTCCATGGGCGGATGGGCCGTCCTCATCGCCGCGGCCGGGGCGCCCGACGACTACCGGGCCGTCGTCATCGAGGGTTCGTCGACCGGCTCGTCGGGTGCGCCCGACGCCACGGATGATTGGCCTCGGAATCTGGCTGTCGTCTTCTCGAAGTACGACGAGTTTTCCGGTGGGATGTGGGGCAGCCCGGTAGCCGCCGACGTGCCCGCGAGCGAGAAGCTCCGAGCGGCCTTCGGGACCGACGCGCCCGTGGAGCCTGGTCGGATCTACGGCTCCGTGGACGACGGTACGGCTCGGATCTTCTGGCAGCCGCCGGTGACCCACCCCGCGGACCACTTCTCGACGCGCGCCATCGGCCACGCCATCGAGTGGCTTCAGACGACACTGGACGGTGAGCGCCCGCTGCCGGCGTCGGACCAGGTCTGGTACTGGAAGGAGGTCGGCAACCTCATCGCCCTCCTGGGCATGGTGCTCCTCATCCTGGCTGTCGGGGACCTCCTCCTCGACACGCCGTTCTTCCGGCCGCTCGTCCGCGAGGTGCCGCCCAGCAAGGGAGCCACCGGTGCGGCGTGGTGGGGGGCAGCCTTTCTTTTCGCCGTGCTCCCCGCTGTGACGCTTTTCCCCTTCAAGGACTTGGGTGGCTCGATCCCGGTGAGCGCCTTGTTCCCCCAGGCGATCACCACTCAGGTCATGGCGTGGGCCGTCCTGGTCGGCGTCCTGAGCGCGGTGCTGTTCGGCGTCTGGCATCTGAGAGTCGGTCGCCGCCAGGGCGCCACATGGAGGGACTATGGCGTGACGGTCGGAAAGGGTCAGACGGCGACGCACGTCGCACGCTCGCTCCTTCTCGCCCTCCTGGTCGTGGGCGCCGCCTACGTATCGCTCCTGGTGTCCTCGGCCGTCTTCACCGTGGACTACCGCTTCTGGGTCTTCGCCGTAAAACCCATGGGCGCCCACCATGGCCGGGCCTGGCTCTCGTACGTCGTCCCGTTCGTCCTGTTCTTCCTGGTCTACGGCGTGGTCCTGTTCGGTCAGCTTCGTCGGGACGGGTCGGCGGCGACTTCGACGCTACGCACCATGGCCGTCTCCATTCTCGGCTTCGTCGGTCTCATCGCCTTCCAGTACACGCCTCTCTTCCTGGGCGGGACCCTGGCCATCCCCGGCGAAGCCCTCTGGAGCATCATTGCGTTCCAGTTCGTTCCGATCATGGCCATCGTCGGCCTGGTCACCGCGCATTTCCAGAGGCGGACGGCAAGTGTGTGGCCGGCCGCGTTCCTCAGCGGATTCCTCGTGACGTGGATCGTCGTGGCGAGTCAGGCGACCCACTACGGAGGGTAGGGGTCAGAGCGCTCCGGCGCGGTTCCGGATCAGCGCCACCATCTCTGCGTTCCCCGCGAAATCCGCCCAGCCCAGTGGGGTGGAGTCGTGATTGCCGTCGCGCGCGGTCGGGTCCGCGCCGGCGTCCAAGAGGGCCCCTGCCAACTCCAACTGATCATTCCACGCGGCGTGATGGAGTGGCGTGCTGCCATTGCCGGGGTCGGGAGTGGAGGCATCGTACCCGGCGGCGGCGAGGATCCGAACCCCCACGGCGCTCCCACAGAGGGCGAGGAAGACGTCTTCGGTGGACAAACCGTCCCCGACGTCGAGGAGGGCGGCGAGGCGCTCCCCGTCGGCCGTCCTCGAGGCGTGGACCGCCTTGATACCCGTGGGCGCTCGGTCCCATAGGAAGGCCTCCATGGCTTCGGCGCCCCGGCGGCGCGCGAGCTCCAGGGGGGTGTCCGCGCCCCCGAGGGCCCAGACGTACTTGTCACCGCCGCCCAGATGCGGATGAGACCGGCCGAAGCGGACGCGCACGGAGGCGGCGTCGGGATCCGCCGCCAAGATCGACTCGGCGAGTGCTACGTCGTCGAGAAGGACGGCCTGGAAGAGGTCCGGGGTCGCGCCCCGGTCCAGGAGGAAGCGCATGACCTCCTCCCGCCCACCCGCCGCCCACATGGCGGCAGTGCTCCTGTGGTCGACGCATCGCTTGTCGATGTCCGCACCTCGCTCGAGGAGGAGAGCCGCCACCTCCGGAGAGCGCGCGAGATGAAGGGCGGTCGCGCCGTCGGGACCCGGCTCGCTGACCGTCCCGGGGGCGTCGTCCAGGATCTCTCGGATGCGTTCCAGCCGCCCCAGACCGGCAGCCGAATGCAGGTCCACCGTCGCCCCTCGGGAGACGAGGTACTCGGCAAACGCGATGCGCTCGGGCGTGGCGCCATCGAGAAGGGTGTGGAGGGCGGAATACGGCCCCGCCTCCCAGTCCGATTGAGCATCAGGGTCGGCCCCCGCCTCCAGAAGGACGTCCACCGTGTCCCGGTCCAGGCGTCCCGCTGCTTCGGCCAGAGCGGGTTTGCCGAAGGAGAACCAGGGGGCGTCGAGGACCGTTCGGATCTCGTCGTGGCGCTGGAGAAGGTCTTGCAGCCCCTCGGCATCTCCGCTCACCACCGCGGCCCTGAAGGCCTCGGCTCGCTCGTCGTCTGGACCCATCCGCGCCTCTCCCTCGTCGCTCCCTAAGCCTCGGGCCGAGAGAATGGGGAGGTCAGGAGGCCGCCGCCATCCCACGGCCCTGAAACGCACTGGGGCCGGTCGGCGCGCGAGCCGTCGTTGTCGCGACACTTGCGACCAGGGGTTTCCGGCGCGGAAGTTGGAGATGTCGTGCTCGGAGGTGCGTCATGGTCGTTCGCTTCGTCGTCGCAGCATTTCTCGCGCTGGTCTTCTGGATGTGGCTGGCGCTGCCCATCTGTGGATGCTCAACCCGGGAGGGGGCGTACGCCGCCGCCATGAAGTCCGACCTGAAGAACCTGGCCTCCCAGCAGGAGATCCACTTCGCAGAGCACGAGAGCTACAGCGACCGGGTCCAGGCCCTCGCCTTCACCAACAGCGACGGAGTGCTGGTGGACATTCAGCTGATCGACTCCGGAGCCGCGTGGTCGGCGCGGGCAACCCACGTGGTGAACACCAACCCTGAATACGATCGATACGGCGAGGACTGCGTCGTGTACGGGGGATCCGTCGACCCGCGGCCACAAACCACCACCCGGAAGTCGGAACCCGTCGAAGCGGGCACCGTCGTGTGCGACTACCGCCGCCGCTTTTCCGTCCAACGCGCGATCACCGACGTCCTCTTCGGCTGGTTCTAGGGAGAGCCCCCAGCGGCAGGACTGCTGCGTGGCCCCTCACGGGGAACCGTCCTCGGGATTCGTGGTAGGCGACCGCGTCCTGCACACCCGACGGAAAGGATCCGTGTCATGAAACGCAGCGCCAGCGCCCAGTGGACGGGCGGCATCAAGGACGGCGGTGGGACGCTCACCACCGACAGCGGGGTCCTGAGCGATACGCAGTACTCCTTCAGCACGCGATTCGAGAGCGGCATCGGCTCGAATCCCGAAGAGCTCATCGCGGCGGCCCACGCGGGCTGCTTCTCCATGGCCCTCTCCGGCTTCCTTGGCTCGGAGGGTCACCCGCCCAAGACCATCGATACCACGGCCACGGTCACCCTGGAGAAGGCCGAGCTGGGCTTCTCCATCGCCGGGGTTCACCTCGACGTCACCGTCGACGTTCCCGGAATGGACGAATCCACGTTCCTCGCGACTGCGAAGAAGGCGAAGGAAGGGTGCCCGGTGTCACGAGCGCTGAGCGTGCCCATCACCATGGACGCCCGGCTGGCCAGCTAGTCCGACCCCACGCGCGGCGGGGGCCGTGCGGCACGACTACTCCGAGGCGATCCGGGAGACCACGACCGTCACGTCCTGATCGTGGTACAGGGCCCCGTCGTCGCCTCGGGCGCGCAGGATGTACGTGCCGGGTTCATCGAAGGTCACCGTGGTGCGCCACACGCCGTCGTCGGGAATGGGCGTGCGCGTCCACAGCGGAGCCCACGGCGAGTTCGCGCCGGAGCGGGTGTCCTCCCATGTCTTCACCTGAGGCGGATCGAACGTCGGCGTACCGTCGCCCTCACCCCGGTAGAGGAACCAGGCGACATGGTGCCACACGATCTTCTGCACCGTGATCCGAGTAGGCGGACGAAGCTGGGCGCGGGACAGTCGTGGGGGCCCCTCCATCTCGGCGCGGGCCTGGGCGGCGCGCTCCTGTCGGGCGTGCCAACTCTCGAGGCCCTCTGCGAGGCCGTCATCCTCCATGCGCACGGCCAACTCCAGCGGCTGTCCCACCGCCACCCGGTACTCGTTGCCGCCCTCGACGGTGATCACCGGTGGCTCGTTCGCCCGGGTCTCCGCGTCACTCGCGCCGATTCCGAGGGCTCCGGTTTCCGACGCGATGACGATGTTGTCGAGGCGTTGGTCGATGCCCAGCGTTCCGTACGCTCGCTCGGTCACACCGGCGGTGGTGAGCGTCCAGACCATCTCCTGGTCCCCGAAGTCGGGCGGGACGTCCACCATGAAGACGAAGCGGTTTCGTCTGGGGAGGAAGTGGGTGGGCTGACCCTGATCCCTGGGGCCCGGCGAGAAGAAGTTCCCATCGCCGACCGGGACATCGAGCTCTTCCGCCCAGTTCCGGTTCATGTATCCGAAGACCATGGTGAAGGAGCCGTCTTCATTCTCCAGCCACCCCTCGTACGCTGGCGCGACGTTCTGGCCCTTCTGATAGGAGATTTGGGCCTCGGCAGCGACCGGAGGACCGACGACGAGAGCGAAGACGGCGACAGCGCCTCCCATCCAGCTGGTCAGGCGCGTGGCCCGGAACCCATCCCTCATCGACCACCCTCCGGGATCACCAGGCACAAGGGACACCCGATGACGTGGTCGTTGGGTCCCAGGTTCAACTTCGCCCGTCGCTGGGCCATCTCCTCCTCGAACTGCTCCTGCGTCATCTGGAGCCTCATGCCCAGGTCGATGAACATGTTCGCAACCGAGCGGTTCCCGGACCCT
>CALJKZ010000156.1 GCA_937983085.1 uncultured Gemmatimonadales bacterium | reverse complement strand
CTCCCCTCCGCGGTCATACCCAAGACGGGCTTGAGGCCGAGGAAACGGCCCAGGAGCGCCTTGCCCTTCCCCACGCGCCCCGAGGCGATGAGCCGGTCGAAGGTGCTCACCGTGAAGAGAATCCCCGACCGCTTCCGGATCCGCTTCAACTCGTCGGCGATCTCCCCGGCCTTCCAGCCGAGCTCCCCCAGCTCGGCCGCCTTGAGGACGAGCAGACCCTCAAGGAGGGAATTGCCCAGGGAGTCCACGATCTGGATGGGGGTACCGTCGAACTGGGAGGCCGCAACCTCGGCGGCACCCACCGTCCCCGACAGCGTGGACGAGACGAAGATGCCCACCACGGATTCGCCCTCTCCTCCCGCGCGCTCGTAGGCGTCGAGGAACGACTTGGGAGCCGGCTGACTGGTGGTGGGCAGGTCCTCGGCTGACCGGAGCTTCTCGTGGAACTCCTCGGCGCTGATGTCCACGCCGTCGCGGTAGGTGGTGTCCCCGTCGACCAGCGCCATGGGCACGACGTGGATTCCGTGGGCCCGGACGATCTCCTCGGCGAGATCGCACGCCGAGTCCGTCACGATGGCCACCGGGCGACGGGCCAGCGTCACGTGGCCGTGTCCGCCGAGCGTCTCGTGCTGGACCCTCATGTCCTCGGCCTTGTGTGTGACGAGGGTCCCGACGCCTCTCAAATAGTCGAAGACCTCTTCGGGTTCGTCGGTGTGCACGTGGATCTTGAGGACATCGCCCGACCGGATGACGATGAGTGAGTCTCCCATCTCCTTGAGGACGTCGCGAACGGCGCGCTGCTCGGGTAGTGCCTCGCCTCGCACCAGGGCTTCGGTGCAGAAGCGGTACTGCTCCTCCTCCACGGGATACTCCGCCATGGCGGCGGCGGCGGCGCCCCCCTCGCGCCCGTTGGCGCCTGCCCTGTCGCCTTCGACCTCGGCCGCAATGGAGATCCCCTGCACGAAGAGCCAGACGCCCTCGAGCATGCTTACGAAGCCCTTCGCGCCGGCATCCACGACCCCGGCCTTCTTCAGGGCCGCGAGCTGGTCCGGTGTTCGCGCCAGAGAGTCGCGGGCTTCGTCGAGGACCTCGCTCACCAAGGGAACGAAATCGTCGGAACCCGACGCCCGCGCGGCGACGGCGGAGTCGCGCATGACGCTGAGAATCGTGCCTTCCACCGGATCTTCCAGGGAGTCGTACAGACGATCCACCCCCGCGCCCAGAGCAGTGCAGAACTCACTGGCGCTGATCCGCTCCCGGTCCCCCATGCTCTCGGCGAACCCGAGGAGGAAGTGGGACAGCATCATGCCACAGTTGCCCCGGGCCCCGAGCACCGCTCGCTGGGCCGCGCCGTTGGCCACGGCCGACACGGCGCGGTCGTCGTTGTCCCGGAGGTGGTCGGCGATGGCCTGCACCGTCAGGGCCAGATTGGTGCCCGTGTCACCGTCGGGAACGGGAAAGACGTTGATCCGGTTCAGTTCGGCACGCTGGCCCTGGGCGTACGCACAGGCAGCGAGGAGCGACCGCCGCAGGCGCGGTCCGTCCAGGTACGCGATCTGCATGATCCGGGACGCTTCTCCTGATGGGGGGACGACACGAGCGGCAGAATCTACCCAGGAGCCGACAGGAAGGCACCTGAAAACAGGGTGTTCCTCGGCGTTCGGCCACATATCTTAGCTCAAGCCGCGGTCATTCAGGCTACGGCGGCGCGCCTCACCCATTCATCGGAGACCCGTGTCTTCCAAGCCGCAGTTCGGAAACTGGATGGTCGGCGTGGCGGAGGCTGCCGAGGTCGCCGGCGCGTCGAGCCTCGACGGGGCGTCCGCGGAGCAGATGACGAAGGCGTGGACCCTCGTCGGTCGGGCCGCCGACATTTCGACGGAGGAGCTCGCCGCCGCCATCGCCCAGGAGGCCGGGCTCCGGGTCGCGGACCTGGAGGGTCGGGACACGCGGGCAGACATCCTGGTGCCTGCCGAGGTGGCGCACCGACGGACGGTGCTTCCTCTGGGCTGCACCGACCGCGCCGTCAGCATCGCCACCGCCAATCCCTTGAGCCAGGAAGCGAAGCGTGAGATCGAGTGGCTCACGGGTCGGAACGTCCGCTTCGAGGTGGCAGCGCCCGACATACTGGCGGGCGCAATCGTCGAGGCGTACGGGTCCAGCGAGGGAGTCGAGCGCGTCGTGCGCGGCGACGACCGGCCAGCGGAGCCCGACGGGCCCCACGTCCTCGTCGTCGACGACGAGGCGGGCCAACGGGAGTGGTTCCGGTCCGTCCTCGAGGGGGGCGGCTACCGCGTCACCGTGGCGAAGGACGGCGCAGAGGCGCTCCAGACGCTTCGGCAGGACGGGTCTGTCGACCTGGTGACCCTCGACTACTGGATGGACAAGATGAACGGGCTCCGGGTGCTCCAGAGCATCCGCTCCAGCTCGGACATCCGGGACACGCCGGTCATCATGGTCACCGGCGCAGGTGACCGTCGCATCGAGATGAGCCTGTTCGAGGCGGGGGCCGACGACTTCATCTCGAAGCCCATCGACCCCCCCTTGTTCCTGCTGCGGATCCGGGCTGTCCTCAGACGCAGGGCGTTTCCCTAGTCCTCGCGCAGTCCGGCGGCTCGCTACTCCGCCCGCAGCGACTTCACCGGATCAATGGACGCCGCCCGCACCGCCGGCAGGGCCGAGCCGGCCATGGCTGCCACGCCCAGGGCGAGAGCAACACCGACGTAGATGCCCGGTGAGGTGACGTTCACACCATAGAGCAGGGTCTGAAGCAGTCCCGCCCCGGCCAGGAAGACCAGGCACCCGACGACGATGCCCAGGAGCGTCATGGTGGCGCCCTGCCGCAGCACCATCCGGACGACGTCGTTCCGCGTCGCGCCCAGGGCCATGCGGACGCCCACCTCGTGTCCCCGCTGTGCCACCAGATAGGCCAGCACGCCGTGTACGCCCAGTACCGCCAGGAAGACCGCCACGCCGGCGAAGACGACCAGGACCATGGTGGCGAACCGCTCACGACCCATCGCCTCGGCCAGCGTTTCCTCCATGGTCGTGACGTTGAAGACCGGCACTTCCGAGTCCACGGTGTGAACCGCGGCGCGTAGGGCTTCGGCCACCGAGAGGGGAGGCACCTCGGTCCGAGCCATGAGGGTGATGCGGCCCCCTCGCGGCGGAGACTGGTACATGGAGACGTACATGGCCGGCGGCGGGTCCGCCGTGAGCCCGTGGACACGTTCGTTCGCCACGACCCCCACGACCTCTCGGAACTGCCCCCAGAATCCGATGCGGCTACCCACGGCGTCGCCTTCGGGGAAGTAGCGGGTGGCGGCCTCCTGATTGAGGACGAGGACGCCCGGCTCCCCTACGCGATCGGTGTCCTGAAGGGTACGCCCCTCGATGAGCGCGAGGCTCACCGTCTGGAAGTAGCTCGGCGTCACCAGGCGGGTGCTCATCTCGCCCTGGGTGGGGTCGTAGGGTCGGCCCTCCACCTGGAAGGAGTTGGTGAACCCTCGATCCAGGGGATGGTTGAAGACGATGGAGGCCGACCGGACGCCGGCCACCGCCTCGACCGCCTCTTCGACGCCCGCGATGAGTCCGTTGATCTCGGGCCAGTCCGGGTAGCGGGACATGTCCTCGGGATACCGGCCGGCAGGGAGCGCGAAGTCAGCCCGAACCACCTGCTCGGCCTGGAAGCCGGGATCCACCCCCTGCAGGTTGCGGACGGTGCCGATGAGGAGCGTCGCCCCGAGGAGAAGGGACACCGCCAGCGCGAGCTGGGCCGCCACGAGTCCCCGCCGCAAAGCCAATCCGGCAGCCCGACCGCCGGTCGTCCGACCGTCCTTGAGCTCAGCCTGAAGGTCGAGTTTGCGGGCCTGGAGCGACGGCAGCAGGCCGAAGCCGACACAGATGACGACCGTCACGCCCAGCACGAAGGTCAGGACAGGGAGGTTGAGCTCGGGCTGTCCCAGAGCCTGGAGCTGCGCCGGCGCCAGCTCGAAGAGGAGCCGGTTACCCACCACCGCGAGCCCCACACCCAGAAGCGATGCCAACGACGTGGTCAGGAGCGCCTCCACGAAGAACCTCCGACGCACGTCGGCGGCCCCTGCACCGACGGCGGTGAGCACGGCGAGCTCCTTCATCCGGCCTGCGCCCCGCGCCAGGAGGAGGTTGGCCACGTTGACGCAGGCGATGGCCAGGACGGCCAGCACCGCGGCGAACAGCACCCAGAGCGTCGTCCGGGCCTCCCCGCGGCCTACGTCGGCGAGAGGCTCGACGAACGCTCCGCGATTCGCGTTGTCATCGGCGAACTCCACCTCCAGGTCGGCCATGATGGCCGTCATCTCCGCCTGGGCCGCCTCCATGGCGAGGCCCTGCCCGTTGCGCCCCCCCACTCGTCCCCGGTTCTGGGGTCTTGTGGCGATGGCCCGGGACTGCTGGATGGGGAGCCAGACGTCGGCCTCTCCGGCCAAAGCCTCCACCTCGTCGGGAAGGACGCCCACCACCTCGTGGGCCTCGTCGTCGACGATGATGGTCCTTCCAACGATTCCGGGGTCGCCGCCGTACAGGTCGATCCAGGCCGCCTCGGCCAGCAGGACGGCCAACGGACCGTCGGGCTGGTCTTCCTCCTCCGTGAAGCCGCGACCCAACCGGGGCTCGACGCCGAGGAGTGAGAAGATGTTCTGGCTGGCGAGCACCGCGCTGAGCTGAAGCGCCGGGGCGTCGTCTCGCGAGAGCACGGCGGTGCTCGTGGAGAAGATGGCCAGGTCTTCGAAGGTCCGACTGCGGTCGAGGTAGTCGTAGTAGTCGGAGGTGGAGGCCGCCTCTCGAACCGTGCCGGTGGCCCGGTCGTTCTGCCAGACAATGGCCAGCCGATGGGCATCCGGGAACGGCAGCGCCCGCAGGGCCACCGCCTCCAGCACGCCGAAGATCGCCGTCGTCGCTCCAATGGCCAGGGCGAGCGTTACCACCACCGTCGCCGTGAAGCCACTGCTCCTGCTCATGGTCCGAACGGCCAGTCGGACATCCCTCGCGAACGCTTCCATCGTCCCCCTCCTCTCCTCGTCATCCACTCTCTGCGAATCCAGCCTTCGACACATCTCCTCCACGGTTCGGACGTCGCCGAACTTCCGGAGCACTTCCTCACGGGCGGCGTCTTCGTCCACCCCTCGGCTCACCAACTCCCGAACGCGCTCCTCGATGTGGAAGCGAAGCTCCTCCTCGACGTCCTCGTCGATGGCTTCCCGGGGAGAAAGCGCGCGCCGCACGTCCCGCCAGTCCATGACGTCCTCAGGCCTCCGACCACGGAGATGCGACGTCCAGGAGCCCCGCCACGGCCGTGACGTGACTCGTCCAGCGCGCCGTCTCCCGCTCGAGGTGACGACGGCCCTTCCGCGTGAGGCGGTAGAACTTGGCTCGGCGGTTCTCTTCGGTGCGCCCCCACTCGCCTTCGAGAAGGCGATCCCTCTCCAACCGGTGGAGAGCCGGATACAAGGCCCCCTCCTCGATTCGAAGGGCACCCCGGGTGGCAGCCTCGATCCGTCGGCTCACCGCGAGACCGTGGAGAGGACCCTCCCTCAGAGCCCGGAGGACCAGGAGGTTCAACGTTCCGTACAGCGTGTTGGCATCGATGCCCACATTCGACTCCCGTTGACGTAACCTAAGCAGATTATACAACTAGGCCGCCATGCGTGCTAGTGGCTGCATTCTTTGGCCCAGGCCGGTCACCAAAGCCGTCTAGGGTACGCGCGTCTCGACTGGCTCCGTTACAGGAGGCGCGTAGCTTCGGGCGGTCCTCTCCCCGACGGACCCCCCAGGACTCCTGCCTCCATGGCCTCACGCCGCTCCCGCCCCTGGCACACCGCGTCGCTCCGCGTCGCTCTCTCCGGCTTCTCGTGCGGGCTTCTGATGTGCGCCGCGAGCCCGGGCGCACCACTCTCCGCCCAGGCGGCCCAGGAGCCAGTGGCCGTCGCCGTCCCCATCGACGCGCCGCCCACCATCGACGGGGTCCTCGACGAGGCCTTCTGGGCGACCATCGAGCCCATCTCCGACTTCCTCCAGCGGGATCCGGTGGACGGGGCCCGCCCCACCGAGCGTACCGAGGTGCGCATCGCCTACACCGAGGACGCCCTCTACTTCGGCATGACCATGTACGACTCGGAGCCGGAGCTCATCCTGGGCAACATCCTCCAGCGGGGTGGATGGATCGACAAGGACGATCGGGTGATGATCGCCCTGGACACGTATCGCGATCGCAGGAACGCGTACCTGTTCGAGATCGGGTCCCTCGGCGCCCAGGACGACGCCCTCATCTCCGACGAGTCGGATCAGGACTGGAACTGGGACGGCATCTACACCACGGAGGCGCGCATCACCGACGAGGGGTGGGTGCTGGAGGTGGAGATCCCCTTCACGACCATCCGCTTCGACGATCCCACGGCACCGGAGATGGGCATCGCCCTGTACCGCAGCATCCGGCGCAAGAACGAGCACGCGTACTGGCCCCACATCGGACAGGAGTACCGGGGCGGGATCACCCAGGTGTCCCAGTATGCACGTCTCACCGGGCTGAGGGATCTACGAAAAGGGCGCCACATCGAGGTGAAGCCCTTCGCCATCACCGGCGCCTCCCGGCCGGCCGGCGGTCCCACCGACACGGAGATCGACGCCGGACTCGACGTGAAGGCCGCCCTCTCGTCCAACCTCGCCCTCGACCTCACCTACAACACCGACTTCGCCCAGGTGGAGGCCGACAACGTCGAGATCAACCTCACCCGTTTCGATCTCTTCTTCCCCGAGAAGCGCGAGTTCTTCCTCGAGCGCGCCGCCCTCTTCCAGTTCGGAGCGCCCCGGGAGACCGAAGTCTTCTTCACCCGGCGTGTGGGGCTCGACGCCGACATCGTCGGTGGCGGCCGCCTCACGGGAGAGGTGGGGCCGTTCTCCGTGGGGGCGCTGAGCCTGGCCACCGAGCGCCCGGACCCTTTGGCTCCCCAGGACCAGGTGTACGAATGGAGCACGGTGGCTCGCGTCCAGGGCAACGTCCGCCCACGAACCACCGTGGGCGGCATCGTCACGAGCAAGGACGGTCTCGGCGAGCACAACCGCGTCGTTGGCGGCGACTTCCGCACCCGGTTCTGGGGGAGCAGCTCGTTCTTCGTGTGGGGCGCCGACGTCTCCGACTCGCGCTTCGACGCGTCGACGCAGAGCACCTTCGCGGGCCAGGCCGAGCTCATCCTGCAGAACGACCTCTACTTCGGAGAGATCACCCGGACGCGCATCGGGCAGGACTTCGATCCCGCGCTGGGGTTCGTCCCCCGACCCGACCAGAAGCGGTGGGGCGGCCAGATCGGCGTTCGACCGCGCTTCGAGACCAGCAGCTGGGCCCGGCAGCTCACTACTTCGCTGGGAGCCAACCGCATCACCGGCATCGAGGGCAACAAGCAGTCCCACTTTTGGCGGCTCAGCTCGCGCCTGGACTTCCAGTGGGGCGACAACGTCACGTTCGACGTGGCCGAGCAGTTCGAGCGCCTGGAGATGCCCGACTTCATCAACGGTAGGGAACTGCCCGCCGACGACTACACGTACCGCACCGTGTCCGTCCGCTTCGCCCCCGACCGGGCGCGCACCTTCGGCGTGAACTTCGGGGCCGCCCACGGGGGCTTCTGGTCAGGCGACCGGACCCAGCTGTCGGGTGGCTTCGTGTGGATCGCCAACAAGCATCTCACCCTCGACACCGACCTCTTCTACAACGACGTCTCCCTCCCCGTCCCCGACGGCGACTTCTCCACGACGCTCGCCCGGCTGCGGGCGGAGGCGGCGCTCAGTCGGCGGCTCTTCGCCTACGCCCTGGTGCAGTGGGACGACCAATCCAACACGCTCCAGGCCAACATCCGCATCGACTGGATCCACACGCCGGGGAGCGACCTCTTCATCGTCTTCGACACCGGCTATCTCACGGGCGCGCTGGAGGACCCGAGGACCACGCGTTGGACGAGGCGGACGGGGGTGGTGAAGCTCACCTACCTGAAGGCGTTCTAGCGGAGGTAGTTGCCCTAGGAGCGGCTGCTAGGGGTCGCGGGGCTCGAAGACACCCGTGTCGCGGTTCTTGCGCACCTTGTCCCAGTCGAAGACCCGGCCGTTCATGGTGATGTAGACCCCGGGCGGAAGCACCTGCACGACCGCCAAGGCTCCACCGAGGTTGAAGAGCCCGTCCGACGAACCGAAGGCGATGGGGATCATCGCTCCGGTGAGGACGATGGTCTTCCCTTCCACGCGCTCGGCCAGCACCCGCGCCGTGTCCACCATGGTGTCGGTGCCGTGGGTGATGACGATGTGCGGCTCCGGTGCGTCCACGCAGTTCGACGCGATGAGCCCCCGATCGGCGTCGCTCATCTCGAGGGAGTCGATCATCATGAGGGTGCGCACGTTCACGTCGAGACGGGACCGGCCCAGCGAGAGCATCTCCGGCAGGTGGGTGTCACGGAAGTCGAGGGTCCCGTGGATCTCGTCGTACTCCTTGTCGAACGTGCCGCCCGTGACGAAGAGCCGGATGGGTTCGCTGACCCGGATGCGGTGGTCCACGTGGATCCCTTCGGTCATGGCCGGCACCGCCGAAGGCCACGATTCGAGCCGCCCTCCGTCAGAACCGTCCAGCGGCCCGCTCCTTCCCAGGCAGGATCTCCAGGCACGTCGTCCACCATCCAGTGAGGATCGTCTCCACGAACTCCTCCGGAAGCTCTTCGGACCGCATCTCCTCCGCCAGAGCCCGATGGTCGTACGACACGGGCACGAACTCCACATCGACGTCCTCGTCCGAGCCGTCGAGAAGGGCGTACCACACCTCGGTGCGTCCGTCGTTGGCCGGCCGGCCCAGGGCACCGACGTTGACGTACATGCGCTCCAGTCCCGGCCGACCCCACCGACGGGCCCAGTGGATCCCGGTATGGGTGCCCAGCAGGACGTCGGCCCCGAAGTCGGTGGCGAGCTTGTCGAGGAAGTGCGTCGGCGTCGTCGACTCCCAGAGGAACTCGTTGGTCTGTCTCGGGCTGCCGTGGAAGGCGAGGACGTCCCGCCCCCCCCCCCCGGACCCGGGGGGGTCAAGGGAACCCGGCAACCCCCCCCCGGTTTCCCGGGGCGGCCCGCCGGGGGGGGTATGGTAGGAGAGCCGGGCGTAGTGGTTGTCCCGCGGGTCGGTGTAGCCGCACTGGCAGTCGTCGAGCCCCCGGGCGATGGAGTCGTCGTAGTTGCCGCGCACCACCTGGACGTCGTGCTCGCGGAGGAGGGGAAAGACCTTGTCCGGGTTGGGGCCGAAGGCGCCCAGGTCGCCGAGACAGAGAAGGGCGTCGACCCGGCGCTCGCGGGCGTCGTCGATGGCGGCGGCCAGGGCGAGGTGGTTGGAGTAGATGCCGCCGAAGACGGCGACGCGGCGGTACGTGGGGGCGGACTCGCTCATGCAGGGGCGGATCCGACGCCGACCGTGCGTGCCTCGGCCACGCGGGCGCGTACGCTCACGAGTGGTCGGTGAAGCCCGGCACGTTGGAGCAGATGGCTCCGTTCACCCAACAGGTGTAACACGCCTGCGCGTGGAGCCGGGCCGGCGCCTCCACCGCTTCGCCGAGGGTGTCCCCCAACTTGGCCGACGGATCGTCCAGGAGAATCGGGCACACCCAGACGCCCGACGCCGTCACCAGACGCGCGGAGGAGCAGAGGAGCAGCTCGGTGGGATACTCGGTCATCATGTCGTGGGTGACGCGCTCGAAGTCGTCGTATCCCCGCGACCGGTCGGCCTCCGCTCCGATGTGCAGCGGAGGCAGGATCTTCAGCCGGGGCCGGTCATAGCCAACGTCGGCGAGGAGCGACCGAAACGCCGCCAGGATCGAGTCCGTGTCCGCCTCGTCCCACGTGCGCATGGTGGTGATGATGGGCAGGAAGCCCGCGGCGGAGAGCCGCCCGACGGCGGCGACTGCCCTCTGGAACGATCCCTCGCCACGTATGGCGTCGTTCATTTCGGCGTTCACCCCGTCGATGCTCACTCGAAGCTCGAGGGTGTACGAAGAGCTCTCCGACAGCTCGCGGAGCGCATCGACGGTGCGCTGGGGGAGAACGGTGGCATTGGTGAGTACCGTCGCCGGACCCAGGGCCAAGGTGTCCTCGAGAATCCCGAGCATGTCGCGATTCATGAAGGGCTCGCCGCCGGTGAAGTAGTACTCCTTCACGCCCAGCTCCACCGACTCACGGAGGGCCTCCGCCACTTCGGCGCGGGTCATGAACCAGAAGGAGTGGTTCTCGGGTGAGCACGAGATGAAGCAGTGGCGGCATCGCAGGTTGCACACCGTCCCCGACACCTGGAACCAGAGTTGGTCGAGGGCACGGAGCGGGACCGCGGGCGCCGCCTCCGGTACCTCGCCCGGAGCGTCGTCGGCGACGACCCTCCCACCCACCACCCGGTCGGGGGACCGGGCCAGCGTGTCTCCGGCGTGTGTGGGGAGGGCTTTCGTCATCAGGTCCTCGGGTCGCCCCGGGGGAGTGGTGGTCGGAGGCCGGGCCAACTCCATCGGCGACTGAAGCCGCGGGGTCGGAGGCCCAGGAGACCGGATCATAGACCAAGGGGGAAAGCCGGTCGAGGCGCCGGGGGGTTCCCGGGGTCCCCCGACCGGCCCGAACAATTCCCCGATCGGGGGTACCGGACGAGCCGCAGGGCCTCAGGTATCGGCCCCGCTTCGTCCTCAACCCCACAGCACGCCCATGTCCTTCAGCACCGTGAATCCCGCCACGGGCCAGACCGTCTCCACCCACGACTTCCTCGACGCCGACGAGGTCGAGGCCGCCCTGGCGGCAGCTCACGAGGCGCATCGTGCATGGCGCACTCGGTCCGTGGAGGAGCGCACGGAGCCGCTTCGCGCGCTCGGAGCACTGATGCGAGAGCGGAAGGCCTCCCTGGCGGCGCAGATGACCACGGAGATGGGCAAGCCCGTCACCCAGGCCATCGCAGAAGCCGAGAAGTGCGCGTGGGTCTGCGACTACTACGCCGACCACGCGGCCGAGCACCTGGCCTCGGTGTCGGTGAAGACCGACGCGAGCACCAGCTACTGGGCGTATCGGCCGTTGGGGGTCATCCTCGGCATCATGCCCTGGAACTTCCCCTTCTGGCAGGTCATCCGCTTCGCCGTCCCGTCCATCACGGCGGGGAACGCCGCCCTCCTCAAGCACGCTCCCAGCGTTCCCGGGTGCGCCCAGGATCTGGAGGACCTCTTCCGGGACGCCGGCTATCCCGAGGGGCTGTTCGCCAACCTGTTCATTGACGTCGACCAGGCCGGCGATCTCATCGACGATCCGCGGGTGCGCGGGGTGAGGGTGTCCGGGAGCGTGGGCGCGGGTGAGGCCGTGGCGAAGCGTTCCGGTGCCGCGCTGAAGAACTGCGTGCTCGAGCTCGGAGGCAGCGACCCGTCGCTGGTTCTCGCCGACGCCGATCTGGACCTGGCCGTCCAGGCGTGCGCCCTCGGGCGCTTCAACAACACCGGTCAGAGCTGCATCGCGGCCAAGCGGTTCATCGTCGTGGACGAGGTCCGTGAAGCCTTCCAGGAGAAGCTTCTGGCCGAGATGCAGAAGTGGCAGCCCGGCGATCCCACCCATCCCGACACGAAGATGGGGCCCATGGCCCGGCAGGATCTGCGGGACTCGCTCCACGACCAAGTTCAGCGGTCCCTGGACGCCGGCGCCACCCTCGTCACCGGAGGCGAGGTGCCCGACCGGCCCGGCGCGTGGTACCCGCCGACCCTCCTCGCCGACGTGACCTCGGGCATGCCTCCGTACTCCGAGGAGCTCTTCGGACCCGTGGCCTCCATCCTTCCGGTGGCCGACGAAGAGGACGCCATCCGGGTGGCCAACGATACGTCCTTCGGGCTCGGGGCCGCGGTCTACACCAGAGATGTGGAGCGGGGCGAGCGCATCGCCGCCGACCACCTCGACGCCGGGAACTGCTTCGTGAACGGCATCGTGAAGTCCGATCCCCGACTGCCCTTCGGGGGGACCAAGGAGAGTGGCTTCGGGCGGGAGCTCAGCCCCCTGGGCATCCGAGAGTTCACCAACCGGAAGACGGTCTGGGTGAAGTAGGCGCCGCGGGCTTCTACTCGAAATTGCCCGGGACCGCCTTGTACATGAGCTCGGCCATCTCGTCGGCGCTCTTCATGG
>CALJKZ010000155.1 GCA_937983085.1 uncultured Gemmatimonadales bacterium | reverse complement strand
ACGGCGACCACCGAGATCTACACTCTTTCCCTACACGACGCTCTTCCGATCGCGCATGCACGATCCTGCGCGCCGCCCGGGCGCTCTGCGACTACCCGCGGCACCTCTCGATCCATTCCGGCGGCATCGTCGTCGCCGACCGGCCGCTCACGGACTACCTGCCCCTGCAGCGCTCGCGGAAGGGGCTCGTGGTGACCCAGTACGACATGCACGGCGTCGAGAAGACGGGCCTCGTGAAGATCGACCTGCTCGGCCACCGGTCGCTGGCCGTCGTGGCCGACGCCGCCCGCTGGACCGGCGCCGACCTCGCGGCGATCCCCGAGACCGAACCCCGCGCCGCGGCGCTGCTGAAGGAGGGCGACACCCTCGGCGTCTTCCAGCTCGAGTCGCCCGCCATGCGCGGCCTGCTGAAGATGATGGCCGGCGCGTCGCAGGACGACGCCATGATCGGGCTGTCGCTCATCCGGCCCGGCCCCGCGGGCTCGGGCATGAAGGACGCCTACGTGCGGCGCCGCCGGGGCGAGGAGACGTGCGACGTGCCCGCCCTCGCGCGGATCCTGCCGAAGACCTTCGGCGTCATGCTCTACCAGGAGGACGTGCTGCGCATCGTCCGCGACGTGGCGGGGCTGACCCTGGAGCGCGCCGACCAGCTCCGCCGCGCGCTGTCGGGGATGAACGACGAAGACCGCGTGCGCGCCATGGCGAAGGAGTTCGTCGACGGGGCGGCCGCGCGGGGCGTCGGCGCCGACGAGGCGGCGCGCATCTGGGCGCTGGTGACCAACTTCGTGTCCTACGCCTACTCGAAGGCCCACGCGGCGACGTACGCGCGCATCTCCTACCAGGCGCTCGTCCTGAAGGCGCGGCACCCGGCGGCGTTCTTCGCGGCGGTGCTCGCGAACGGCGGCGGATTCTACGAGGCGCGGGCCTATGTCGAGGAGGCGAGGCGCCGGGGCGCGCGCATCCTGCTGCCCGACATCAACCGCAGCGAGCCTTCCGACACGTTCGAGCCGCCCGACGCCGTCCGCATCGGCGTCGGCCGCGTGCGGGACCTGACCGAACGCACTTTGGACGCGATCCTGAAACGGCGGCCCTTCGTGTCTCTCACGGATTTCCTGCACCGGGTGCCCGAGGCGCAGCGGCGCGAGGCGGAGCACCTCGTGCTGACGGGGTGCTTCGACGCCTTCGACGGGACGCGGCCCGAAAAGCTCTGGCGCGTGCTGCTGCAGCGCAAGCGTTCTTCCGCCCCCCGCCCCCCCGATCTGCTGGGCGGCGCGGCGTCGCTGCCGCCGGAGCGGGCGTTTCCCGCCCTGAAGGAGTACGACGCCGCGAAAGCCGTCGCCCTGGAGCAGGAGCTTCTCGGCCTGACCCCGACGGCGCACCCGCTGTCGTTTTTCGAGGAGCACGCCCGCGCGGCGGGGGCCGTGCGCACGGTGGACGTGGCAGGGATGGCGGGGCGCGAGGTCGTGGTGGCGGGGTGGATGACCACGTACCGCCGCATCCGCACGCGCAAGGGCGAGCTGATGAAGTTCGTGACCCTCGAGGACCGCTGGGGCGTCGTGGAGGTGAACTTCTTCCCCGACGCCTACCGCCGCTGCGGCCACGTGCTGCTGGGCTACGGCCCCTACCTCGTCCGCGGCCGCGCCGACGACCACCTGGGCGCCGTCACCGTCACGGGCCGCGACGCCGAACTGCTGACTCTCTGACCGAAGGCTGACGGCTTGCGATCAGCGCCACCATAAACAGAGCACAACAGAATCCGGCATACTCTGCCTTGGTAATCGCAACACGACCCAAGCATCCACACGCAGCAGACCCACTGCCAGCATCAAGCGTCGCTAGAGCCAAGGGGCCGAAGGCGGCAAACATCATAACGGCCAGCGCGGCTCCTCTTGCTAGTCGGGTCCACATTAGAGCACCCAGCAACACTTCGATGCTGGATACGATCCACACGGTCCGCCCACTGCCAAGAACCGTCTTACTAACATCCCAGTCACCCGCGACCTCCAAGTGCCACAGCTTCAGCACGCCTGCCCCCGCCACTGCCAAGGACACCACGACGCGCGCGACGCCAGACGGCTCGCTACCCATCCCATGCCAGCTCATTATAGCCCTCACGCAACTCGACTGGACCCATGTGATGGCTCGGATCGTCCTTGGCCTCCGCATCGCCCCACGCACGCATGAACGCGTACTCGCCTACCGGCAGCGGACCGAAACGGACTACCCCACGGCCATACGGCCGCCCGCGCACCGGCGGGAACGTTCCTTTGACGCTAAACACCAGCGTTGCGGCAGGATCCCGATGTGGCGGCGGATCGTAACGTATCTCGACAAAGGCGAAACGTGGCCACTCGGGCTTCACGAGCAGCCTCGTGCCCTCTCGGTGTATCTCGACCTGTAGCGGCCCAAACCCCTCCTGCGCCACATCGAAGTTCGCTTCGTCCCCCACAAACTCGTTCAGCTTTCGGGTTATCAGGAGTACATTCGTATCTCCTGGCCGTGTGACGCGAAGCAGAACGTCCATCTGCGCGTCCTGATCACCCCAATCGCGAGGCCACTTCAACACCGGGAACTCGATCCGGTAGACAGTTCCAGCACTCACTTCCGATCGTGGGAGCACGATCTGGTCAGCATCCGGCCACTGCTGTAGCGGCCTTCGCTTGAGCGGCACCATCACTTGCTTGTAACCGGGTACCTCGACAGGGAACTCCCTCTTTAACACACCAGTCTCTCGATAAAAGACAAGCATCTCGTTGTCCGCAATTCGCAGGTCATCAGCATTCACGCCTAGATGCGCCATGCGCCGTAGCGTCTCCACCTCAGCCACGATGTGGGAGTGATACAGCATCGTTCCTCGCACGATGTGCAGAGGTTGCGACACAACGGAAACGGGCATACCAAGGTCATCAACAAACGCAAACCGTTCGTAGCTGACGGCATGGACGGTGATCTCCGCTGGTTGCCTTAGGTTTGCGGTTGGCACCCAGGCCATGCCATACATACCATGACCCACTGCGATCACGCTGTAGCCGGGTGCGTCCGGAAGCCCGTCTAACCTGAACGCGCCATCGGCCGAGGTTGTTGTCGTGAACCACTCGTGCTCGCTGGGGACCTGAAACCGAAGCCCCGCGGGCTGGCACTCCACGCGTTGCTGCGAAACGGGCTTACCGCGAAGGTCGCGCACCCACCCGCTCATTACCTGGGTACCAACCGGGCGAGCGCGCTGAAAAGCTTCTTCGGGCTTCAGGCCGTCATGCCCAAGGTCTCTCGAGGACGATCCCGTTTCACCATGCCGGTGGGCGGGTGCCCCAACATGTAGCCCCTCACGCCCGGGATCGCGGCGAGGGGCGGGGCCCCGGTCTCTGAGCAGGAGCACCGCGACCCCGCAAGCCAGAACGCCAGCCAAGACGATGGCCGTTACACGCCGCGACAGCATAGTGCTACCTACAGTCTGCCTCTATCGGACCTAGTTCAGGACCCACTACGGTGCACGCCCCAGGAGCACAGTTGTTGTTAGGAGGATTGCAGTCGCCACGTGTGGCAACTCGCTTATTGCCTCCACCGTCGGTTATGTCCACCATGTTACAACAGTCGTTCTTGGGGTTGGGTGACACGATGTAGATCTCGTCTTCGGGGTCCTCCTCAGGATCGAGTACCCAGCACATACAGACACCCTCCAAGACCAGATTGGAGGCAAATGTCGCCCCGCTCAATACCCACTGCCCTGGTTGGCCCTGCTGTGCCGGCCGCCAGACCCACTCCTTGTACGTCTCGTTCTGGAAACCACTTGTCCAGGAGCACATGCTGTTCGGCCCATCGCACGGCCCAACGGGACAAGCGAGTGTTTGTCCGGCGGTGCCAGGATTGGCCATTGTCCCCGGACAAAGGCTTCCCGTCGCGGCCCATGCTGTGGCGGCAAGTATTCCGAAAACGAGGACACAGCCAGCCACCACGATCCACTCTGACGCACGAAACATGACTTCGTACCTCCTGACTCTCTATGTCGCAGTCAAGGGGGGGGGGGCAAGCCTACAGAGGCGCCGTACCCTGTAGCGCACTGCGCTTGGCGTTAGATTCACGGACAGCCCGATGCTTCTATACGATCGACCAGACGCGAAGAGATTCAGCAACGCCACGTCTTGAGGCGGTAGTCCTGGCAGTTTGGCGCGTTGCGCGGCTAGCTGGCGTCGATCCACCCCGTTCTGCAGATAACGCCTGTGGCGCAACCGTACTGCACCTCTTTGCAGTAGGTCGCGCGCCGAAGTCCACGTAATGCACAAAGCACGGGCCACGTGCGCAACGGAGCCACCAGACGCCAGAAGTTCGAAGGCCAGCCGCTGGCGAGTGGTCAAACACTCAAGTTCCACATCTGCCAGACCAGCAGCGCACGCTACGGCCGGCCCAAACTGTGAGTGTCTCGCACTTCGCGCGGCCTCGCGCTGGACATTCCGCAGTGTAGAGAAGATCCAAGCCCGCAGGATTACTTGGGCCTGGCATCTACGAAGGGCTCGTGCGTTGTCGCTAAAGGCACGCACCAAGACCTCGCTGACGGCCTCAACAGGATCGGCGCTCGAAGCACGTGGCAACTTGCTAGCTACTGCTGATGCGTGGGAGTAGAGGAGCACCCATGCTTCGTCCGGGTCCGATGCCACGACTCTAAGTAGGTCCCCGACTGTCGACTCGTCGTCTTCAGCTTCAGGCCTCATTTCCAATCTCCCCCAAACGGTCTTACTGATGTTACCGGTGCTGATTGAACTCGCAAGGGGTATTAGGTCAGTATCATGGCGGCGCCCCATGGAACGGAACGAGGCCACCGAGGCGCTGGCGCTGCTGCGGCGGGTCGTGGACCGGGCGCGGGACGATTCGGCGCTGCAGAACTGGGGGGTCATCTGGATCCTCCACGCCTTCACGAACGGCATCGGGTTCGTCGTGACGGACGTGCTCCTCTGGAACGGCGTCGCCGCGCGGGCCGCCTACGCGGGGATGTGGGCCGGCATTCTCGCCGTCAACTTCCTCACGATCTTTCTTTTCCGCCGCAGGGCGGGGGCGCGCTCCTTCGTGGAGCGCATGATCTTCTCCATTTGGACGACCTTCGTGGCGGCGATCGTGCTGCTGGCGATCCTGAACGAGATGCTCGGCCTGCCGATCGGCTTCCTCGCGCCGGTGGTCGCCGTCTTCGCCGCCGTCGGCTTCAGCATGATGGCGGCCGTGCTGCACCCCCTCTGGTTCGTGCCCGCCGCCGCCTTCGCCGGGGCGAGCGTCGTCATGGCGCTCTTTCCCGGCTGGCAGTTCGTGCTCCTCGGCGTCCTCTGGTTCGCCTGCCAGCTCGCCGCGGGGCTCGTGCTGGAGCGGATCAAGCGCAGGCGGCTCGCCGCGGGGGACACGCCGAGGCTGGTGTGAGCGCCGCCGAGCTCGCGCTCCTCGGGGCCGTCGCGGCCGCGCCGGACGGCCTTCCCCGCGACC
>CALJKZ010000154.1 GCA_937983085.1 uncultured Gemmatimonadales bacterium | reverse complement strand
GCCCGCCCCTGCGCCGTCGCCCGCGCCGTCGCCCGCTCCAGCGCCGTCGCCCGCGCCGTCGCCCGCTCCAGCGCCGTCGCCCAGTGTGCCGGTGCCTCCGCCTCCCCCGCCGCAACTCCCTCCGCGACCGTCGACCGCGCCTACACCGGGGCCCGCTCTGCGATGGTTGGGCACGAACTGGCTGCCAAACACGGATGCCGCCGGAAAAGTGCTGATTTCCGACTTCGAGCAACTGCCCTTGAACCGGTGGGTTCATGCGCAGACCAATCGCCTTGATGACATCGTTCCACGGCCGCGCTACCCGACGTTCCTGGGTCAGCCTGACGGGTCACCAAGCATTGTCAATGCCTGGTGCGGGGCGGCTTGGGACTATGTTGACCAGAAGATGTTTGTCTCGGGCGGCGGTCACGCGGACTCGCACTTCTGCGAGAACGGCGTGTACGCGCTTGAGGCGGACACCATGGCATTCAGCACAATCGTCGGGCGATCTCCTTCGTCGGCGGCCCAATACTGGGATGCCAGCCGCGGTGTGTTCGTCGCAGGCATGCAGGGCGTCGGTGGCCGGGCGCCACTAGCTGACGGGACGGCTCCCGCATCGCACACGTATGACTCGCTGGTCTGGATCCCGTCGAACATCGTGGGCAACCGGCGCGGCGCGATCTTGATGTTTGCGCACACGGTAGGAATCATCGATCTGGATACGGGTTCGTACGACACGCCCTACTACAACGGCGACAGTCCTGTCGACCTCTCGTACAAGATCTGCGTTTCGGATGGCTGGAATGTGCTCCACGCCCGGGCGAACTTCCACTATCGCCATTGGGACCTTAGGCCGACAACGCGAACGCCGACCATCTGGAACAGCAACAGCCGAGGCGCATTTGCTGGCAGTTTCTCGTCGGGGACTAACATCGTCTACGACAACAAGATGATGGTTCGCATGCCGCAGCGACGAGAGTTTGTCGTCCTGTCAGGTGGGATCAATGCGCGATGCCGTATGGGGCAGGGCTTCGACTCGGGCGACCGGACGGGCTGGGGGCGGTTCCACGACGCGATCACGATCACCTCAAGCGACGGTTCGCACCTGATGTTCAATGACTCGGCAAACTGGCGCGACAGGAGCGTGGCGACGCACTTCTTCGCGGCAGGAGGGACCTACGACCATTGGGGGAACTGCATCTGGGTGCAGAGCAACGTGGCTGGCGGCGGGCTGTTCAGGTTGACAGGGTTAGACGGAAACACCTGGACGTCGGAGCGGGTGGCTGGTGCAGAGGCCTTGTCGACGTCCGGAAACGGCACCTATCACCGGTGTCAGCTCTTCGTGAAGGGTATGGCCCGATGCCTGATGCGCGTCTCGTCGACGACGGGCTATCCTGAGGTCTGTCGAGTGGCATGAAGTTCAAGGTGCGAGCCTCGTCGCTCGCTCGTGGGGTAGCTGTCGGAATCGCCAACCCGCGCTGCTACGATGCGCTTGTCGGGCCTTTGCCGTTGGGCCTTCGGCTCGTGGCGGCGCCTACTGTGTGTATCTTCGCCATGAATCTGCCTGCCATCAGACGTTCGATGTGTGTCTTCGGGCTATGCCTTGTCATTGCGGGCTCGGCCGTCGGCAAGCCAGAAAACATCACCCCCGGCTAGGTAGCCCTGCTGCCAGAGTACTGTCCCTATACCCAGTCGTTTGAACTGGCGCGCGGGGGCTTCCGGGAGGGGCCCTCTCCGGGGCAGGTTCCCTGGATTGCCAGAATGGGCGACACATTCTGGGCGCTACACCACTATTGCTGGGCACTCGTGAACGCGAACCGTGCAATGCGCGCAGGCGTATCGCCGCGGCAGCGTGCACACCTCCTGGATGTCGCCATCGCCGACAACTACTACGTCCTGCAGCATGCGGCACGTGACTTCCCGCTGACGCCAGAGATCCTCTTGCGCATCGGGCAGTACCATGCGATTTTGGGTCGAGCTGCACTTGCTATCGAGCACTTCGAGAAGTCACGGCAGACCAAGCCCGACTACTGGCCTGCATACTTAGAAATTGCCAGGGTCAATGCCAGGATCGGCCGTCGCCAAGCGGCCATCGACGTGTTGCGAGCAGGACTGTCCCAGGTCCCCGGGCAGCCTAGGCTTCTAGGTGCGCTTTCCGATCTGGGCGTTAAGAGCCCGAAACCCAGTAGCAGCGCGAGCGCCGCCCAACAAGCGCAGTGAAGCTGCGCTCTTGGCGTGTTGAGGCGGTTACGGGTTGAGCGCCGTTCGCAAGTCGTTCCTGCTGTCGATGCTCGACAGCTATCTCGGTGTCGCCCTTCAACTGGCGAGCACGGTCATCGTGTCGCGGTTGCTCACGCCGTCCGAGGTTGGTGTGTTCGCTATCGCCGCCGTATTCTCGTCGCTGGCGAGCACGTTCCGGGACTTCGGCGTTGCCGAGTACATGATTCAGGAACGTGAACTCAACGACCGCCGTATCCGTGCCGCCCTGGCGATGAACATCATCGTTTCATGGCTGATGGCGGCACTGCTTGCGGTGATTGGCCCCTTGGCAGGGTCGTTCTATGAGGATGCTGGTGTCCGCAATGTGATGTGGGTCTTGGCGCTGAACTTCGTGTTCGTGCCCTTTGGGGCAGTAACGATGGCCTGGTTTCGCCGTGAGCTCAACTACAAGCCCATCGTCATCGCGAACGCACTGTCAAGCGTGATGGCCTTCATTGTCGCCGTTGGCCTCGCACATGCCGGCTGGGGCTACATGAGTTTGGCTTGGTCATCGCTTGCCGGAATCATTGTCTCCGTCTTGGCTGCGGCGTGGTTTCGTCCGGCTGGATTTCCAAGTTCGCCCTCACTAGCTGGCTTGAGCGAGGTCTTCAACTTTGGAAAGTTCGCTACTGGCATCTACATCTTTGCCAGACTCGGCAAGGGAGCGCCTGAACTCATCATTGGCAAATCGGGCGGGCCAGCTGACGTGGGCATCTTCAGTCGCGCCAATGGACTGGTTGAGATCTTCAATCGGCTGGTACTTCGCTCGGTAATGAAGGTATGACTACCATACTTTGCTCGGAGCGATCGTGAGTCGGGAGCGTTGATGCATGCCTATCTGAGAAGCACAACACTGGTGACTGCGGTGGGCTGGCCCTTCCTTGCGGTGATGGCAGTTCTAGCCTTTCCCGCGGTTCGCTTGATCTACGGCGCCCAGTGGCTTGAAGCAGTGGCGTTGGCACAGATTCTCTGTCTGGCAATGGCGATCGAACTGATTCATGCCATGTCGCGCGAAGCGCTGCTTGCACGCGGCGACGCTCGACGCGCCAATGCGTTGCAGATGCAAATCGTAGCGATGCAGGTGTTAGGGCTGACGGCGGCCATCCCATATGGATTGCAAGGGGCTTGCTGGGGGCTGGTGGCGGCGGCGGGAGCAGGGGCAGCCCTCTCTCAGTGGCACTTGAAGCGCGCGATCGGACTGAAGCTCGGAGGCATGATGGCCGCTTGCCGAAGTAGCTTATGGCTCAGCGTAGCAACGGCCGTTCCGTTGGCGGTCGTGTCCGTGTGGTTGCCTCCGGACGAGTCCAACTTTGTGATCTGGGCTACCGCTGCGTCAATTGTGGCTTCGTCAGTATGGGTCGCGGGGCTGTTCGCTCAGAAGCATCCGCTATGGATCGACTTGACTGAAGTCGCCGAGCGGTTGATTCGCCGCTGGAGAGGCTCGGGCCCTACGTCCGGGTCTATGTAGCGTTCGCTCACAACTGATTCGGTATCGGGCATAAGTCCGGCTGTCGAGGTGCCGACATCCGTAGAGAATAGGGGTCTTCCCTCCCTCGAAGGTCTCTTTGATCCCGTAGCGAGTCGCACTTTGAGCGCATGCGCGGGTGTTCTTGAAGGCTGAGGTGTCCCTATTTCTTGCAGCGTCTCCAGGAGATGACCTTGCCTCAACCAACATCGCCCGAACATAAGCGCATTCCGAACGAATCCATTGCTGTGGGTTCGGAGACCACAATCGACCGCCGCCAGACGTTACGCGGGCTGGCAATGGCTGCAGCGGGACTTGTGGCGGCCGGTTGTACTGGTTGCGGAGGCTCAGAGGCTGATGCGTCCGAGCAACCGACTGGCGGTGCGCAGGGCCCCGCGCCTGCGCCGGCGCCAAGTCCCGCACCTTCGCCCGCGCCCGCGCCCGCGCCTGCACCAAGCCCAGCGCCAGCTCCTGCACCTTCGCCCGCACCCGCACCGACTTTGCCGCCGCCCGGGGTTCCCGGCGCCTATCGGTCGACGCAGGCCTACCTCTTCAGCAGCATCATCAAGGCCAAAGAACCGGCACGCATTGCGGGTGGCTCTGATCTAAACCTCGACACCGTTGGACCGCATCGCGATTACGTCGACTACAGCTCCGGCTGGCGCTGGCGGAACGCTGGTGGCGATTGGATCGACGCCGATGGCGTGTCTATGGGTAGCCGCCCGTATGCTAGCGTCCTCACAAACGCCGCATCCGGATCGAGTGCTGGGGCCGACTACATCGCCGATGTGACCGCTGCGGTCCAACGCGTCGAGTCTGCAGGTCGCTGGAACGCCTGGATCGTGCGGCGTGCTCCTACGTCCACAGCGCCCCGCATTGTGGCTGGGCGGTTCAACGACACCGCCGAGTGGCGGCCTGCGATCGATGTCGTCTACGTGGACGGTACCGCCGCCACCCTGGCATGCAGGGTCTCCGCGCTGCTCTCGCCGGGCCTGACGGCGCCGCAAGGCGCGGCAAAGGAACTGCAGCTTCCCGCCGCTCTCGAGTTCGACAGGCCAATCAAGGCTGTGCGCACCGCTACGCTGCGCTTCCGTGTCACCCAGCACTGGGATGGCAGCAATCCGGTTCTACAGTTCTTCCTTGCCGACCCGCCGCTCAATGCGGATCCGGTTCAGCGGGGAGTGGCCGACGCCTACCCGCTGGACGCCGGGCTGAGTGGCCACCCGTCCGTCATCGGCCAGCATCGATACAACGACGGCTCGGTGCGTGCCGACTACTTCTACAGCGGCGGCGCTGTCAACATGGAGGAGCAACGCGCCTACGATCCCGCACTTTGGGGAGGTACTCCGGACACCACGAAGCTGCCGCATGCGGGCCTAGGCAAGTGGGTTGGATCCTGGGAGGCGGGCGGTGCCGACATCGTGCCCAGCAGCTACCGCGGTGAGAACTTCGAGCCGCTGGCACCTGGCATCGGGGCACTCAAGGTCAAGATGGACAAGGCGGGAGGAATCGCCGACGGCGTCGAAGGAGGCCAGAATGGCACGGCCGCCGCAAACAGCTTCATCTTCATGCCGGAGCCGCGCTTCGGCAGGCAAAGCAGGATCTTCGTCCGCTACTACATGCGCATCGGCGCTCGACATCGCAGCCCCTACAAGGTCAGTCTGGCCGACAAGTACCATGTGCTCAAGCTGGGCGTGCCGACGTGGACGGACATGGCGGGCAAATGCTCGATCGGCGCTGCTCACAAGTCCACACGCGGCGGG
>CALJKZ010000153.1 GCA_937983085.1 uncultured Gemmatimonadales bacterium | reverse complement strand
CGGACTCCCATGTCACGCATGCGCATGCTCACCGTATACGACACCACGCCGTACAGCCCGACGATGGCCAGAAGCATGGCCACCAGTGCGAAGCCGCTGAGGAGCGACGTGGTGAACCGGTCGGTGGCCAGGGATTGGGACACCAGCTCTTCCATGGGTTGGACCCCCGACAGCGCGATCCCCGGATCGAGGTCCGACACGATTCGCCGGATGGGATTGATGAGGGTGTTCGGGTCGCCGGACGTCCGAACCGCTACGAACATGAAGTTCGAAGGCGACTGGGCGTAGGGCAGGTACATGGCGTTTCGGCTGTCGGCCCGGATGCCGAAGTTCTTGATGTCGCGCACCACGCCCACGACCTCACGCCACACGGGGTTGGCCGGGTTGTTCACGTTCAGGCGCTTGCCCAGGGCCTGGCCGTCGAAGTAGTCCCGCTGAAGCGTTTCGTTGACGATGATGACGCGCGTCGCTTCGCCGTCGTCCGAGGCGGTGAACCCTCGGCCCGCCACCAACTCCAGGCCCATGGCCTCGAAGTAGCCGGGCGTGCTTCTCCGCAGCCAGACCGCCGGCTCCAGGCCCGGCTCGGGCGGGGGTGCGCCCTCCACCATGAACGACGCGTCCCCGTCGAAGCCGGCCAACGGGAGTGCGTCGACGAAGCCCACCGACTCCACCGTCGGAAGAGCCGCCACCTGTTCCTGCAGGGGCCCGAAGAAGCCGAGGCGGCTCTGGGCGTCGGCGTAGCGCACCCCCGGTAGCGCCACGCGAAGGGTGAGGACGCCCTCGGGCTCGAAGCCGAGATCGACCCTCTGGAGATTCTGGAAGCTCCGCACCAGGAGGCCGGCTCCAACCAGGAGGACCAGCGCCAGTCCCACCTGGCCTACCACCAGCGTGTTTCGGAGGCCGGCAGATCCCGACGCGGCGCCCGACCGGCCGCCTTCTCGAAGCGCACCGGCGGGATCGGTCCTCGAGGCACGAAGCGCCGGAATGACCCCGAAAAGGGACCCGGTGAGGACCGTGACCAGGAGTGCGAATCCGAGGATCCGCGCGTCGACGGCGACCTGGTCTAGGAGGGGCGTCCCGGTCGGCGCCATCCGCACCAGCGCATCGGTACCCAGGTAGGCCAGCCCGATTCCGACGGCGCCGCCCACGAAGGCGAGCAGGGAGCTCTCGGTCAGGAGCTGCGACACGATCCGTCTGCGTCCGGCACCCATGGCCACGCGCACGGCGAGCTCGCTGCTTCGTGTCGCGCCGCGGGCCAACAGGAGGTTGGCCACGTTCACGCAGGCGATGAGGAGGACGAAGCCCACTGCCCCCAGCAGGACCCAGAGTGCCGTGCTCGCCTGGTTCACGAGATCGTCGTGGAGGGGGTAGACGTTGAAGCTCGTGTCGACGTTGTCTACCGGGTACTCCTGCTCGAGGCGGGCCCCGAGATCCCGAGCCTGCGCCTGAACGAGCTCTATGCTGGCGTCGTCCTGCATCCGCCCCACGGCGCGGAGGAAGATGCTGCCCCGCCCACCCCCATTGGTCCGGTCGAACTGGAGGGTCGTCCAGGCGTCCGTGCCCAGGAAGGGGGGCGGTTGGAAATCGGGCGGCATGACGCCGATGACGGTGTACGGTACGTCGCTGAGCAGCACCGTCTGGTTCACGATGCCCGGGTCGGCTCCGAAGGCTCTACGCCAGAGTCCGTCGCTGAGCATGACCACCGCGGGACCGTCGGGTACGTCGTCTTCGGGCAGGAACCCGCGTCCCATAGCCGGCGTCACGCCGAGGACCTCGGAGAACATGCCGTGACTGAACTGGGCTCCGAGGATCTGCTGGGCGTCCGTTCCGTCGCCGGTGAGGGTAGGGCGCCACCCCATGAACGCGGAGACGTGCTCGACAGACGATACCTGGTCGCGGAAGTCCGCGAAGTTCGGCCACGAGAGCCATTCCCTGGACTTGTCGGGGAGGACCACGTCGCGCTCGGTGTAGTCCATCCACACCATGACCAGCTCCTCGGGCTCCTCGTAGGGGAGCGGCCGGAGCATGATCCCGTCGACCACGCTGAAGATGGCGGTGGTGGCGCCGATGGCCAGGGCGATGGTCGCGATGGCCACGGCGCTGAATGCGGGATGGGACAGGATCTGACGCGTGGCGAAGGCCACGTCTCGCTTCAGGTCTCCCACCAGGTCACTCCTCTGCATGGATCTCCTCCTCCTCGTCATCATCTTCTCCACTTCCTCACGAACCGACTCGACGTCTCCGAACCGGCGCTCGGCCTCGGCGCGGGCCTCGTCGGGGGACATGCCTTCGGCCTCGAAGCGCGCGGCCCGCGCCTCGATGTGGAAGCGGAGCTCTTCGTCCACTTCGTCTTGAATCCGCCCGGCGCCGCCGAAGGGGAGCCTGAGCAGGCGCCGTCGGCGTGGCCCCCTGTCCTTGCTCACGTGATGGGCGACTCCACGGCCAGGGCCTTGGCCACCGCGTTGGTGTACGCCGCCCACGACGCCGCCTCCTTGGCCAGGTGGCGGGTGCCCTCCCGGGTGAGGCTGTAGTACTTCGCCCGTCTGTTGTTCTCCGAGAGACCCCATTCCGACTCGACGAAGCCCTTCTCGGCGAGGCGATGGAGCGCCGGGTAGAGGGTGCCCTCCTCCATGAGGAGCGAGCCGTCGGTGACCTTCTCGATCCACTCGCTCACGGCGTATCCGTGGAGCGGCTCCCAGGTGAGGGACTTGAGAATGAGAAGGTCGAGGGTGCCGCGGACGAGGTTGGGATTCTGCGCCATGGTCCTGGGTGTCAGCGTGAAGTGGTACCCCTTGTGTTACAAGGGGAAGGTGCGTCGGTTCCCCTAGGGACGCAAGGGGGAGTTAGTCGGAGCGCTCGCTCATGACGCCGCCACGACGCCTGGACCAGACCTGGGTGAACTCAGCTCCCAGGAAGAAGATCTGGGCCGAGAAGTAGATCCAGGCGAGAAAGGTGACCACCGACGCTCCGGGCCCGTAGTACGAGGTCCACGACGCGCTGGCCAACAGTTGGGCCACGATCCACTTGCCCACCACGAAGAAGAGAGCGGTGGCGAAGGCGCCGACCCACACCGTGTTCCACTCCACCTCCACCGACGGCAGGGTTCGGTAGATGGCGGCGAAGAGGACGCCGATGAAGAGGAGGGACAGACCGGCATCGGCGAGTTGTACGAGGATGGAGCCGTTGGGCACCCATTCCTCGAGTCGCTCGGCGACGACGCTGGTGATGGACGTGATGAGGAAGGAGATGGTGAGGACGAGGCCGGTGAAGAGCATCATTACGAAGCCCTGGAAACGGGCCCGCAGCAGATCGAGGGCGATCTGCTTTTTGGACAGGTCCTCCGGCTCTACTCCCCAGATCTCGTTGAGAGAGCCGCGGACGTTGGTGAAGGCCGCCGTGGCACCGAAGAGGAGGAGGGCGACTGTGATGAAGGATGCGGGTGAAAGGAGGTCCGGCACCTCCACGCGCCCGATGACGGTGGAAGCCGTCTCGGCGGCTCGGGAGCCGAGACTGGTCTGCAGCGTGCGGATGATTCCCTCGCGGACCGCCGCCTCGTTGAGGAAGAACTCGAGGAAGCCGATGAGGAGCACGAGGAAAGGGCCCAGGGAGAGGAGCACGTAGTAGGCGAGGGCGGCGCCCCGAGCCGGAACGCCGTCCTCGATCCACTCGACGATGGTCTCCTTGAGGATGCCTCCCAGGCCGACGAGGCCCTTGCGAAGCCCCCGAAGCGGACGGGAGGCGACGTCTGCGACCGCGTACAACCCGTCTTCGGTCGACGACTCGCTACGCTCTTGATTACCGGTCACGCGTCGATCTGGGCGAAGAGGTTCTCGAGGGGCTCCGCCATGGTGGGATGCGCGTACACCGCGTCGCGGATGGCCGTGTACGGGAGATCTCCCATCATGGCGGTCTGGAGCACCGACAGGATCTCGCCGCCCTGAACGGCGAGCGCGGCAACCCCGACGATCCTCTCGGAGTCGGCATCCACCAGGCATTTCACGAAGCCCCGCGTCTCGTCCATCTCGATGGCCCGCGCCCACGACGACATGGGGAGCTTCGCCACCTTGACGGACATGCCCTTCGCCGCTGCCTCCGCTTCGGTGACGCCGATACGACCCAGTTCGGGATCGGTGTAGATGACGTACGGCACCAGTCGACCGTCGCGGGTGCGGGGTGACCGATGAGGCAGGACGTCGGCGGCCACCACGCGGAAGTCGTCGTAGGCGACGTGGGTGAAGGGCGGCGCGCCCGTCATGTCGCCCAGGGCCCAGATACCCTCGACCTCGGTGCGGCACCGGGAGTCCACCGGCAGAAAACCATCGTCGTCGCTGGAGAGCCCGGCGGCGGCCAGATCCAGACGATCGTTGTTGGGCGTCCGACCCACGGCGACGAGGAGGTGGCTCACCACCATGTCACGGCGCTCGCCGGCGCGGTCCACGACGAGAGCGATGCCGCCACCGTCCACCGACGCAACCGACTCGAGGGTGGACCCCGTGAGTACCTCGATGCCGTCTTCCACCAGGATCTCTTCGACGGCTTCGCTCACGTCCTCGTCTTCACGGCTCAACAGGCGGGATCCCTGCTCGATGAGCGTCACCGTCGACCCGAATCGGCGGAACATCTGGCCAAACTCGAGACCGATGGGCCCTCCTCCCAGAATGGCCAAATGCCGCGGAACCTCGTCCAGCTCGAGGATCGTCGTGGAGGTGAGGAAGTCCACGGTGTCCAGTCCGTCGAGGGCCGGCACCGTGGGTCGGGCGCCCACGTTGAGGAAGATCCGCGGGGCGGTGAGGAGAGTCGGCTCACCCTCGAGGCCCGGATCCACGACCAGGGTGTCCGACGCGACGAATCGGGCCTCGCCCTCGATGAGCTCGATCCTGTCGTGGTCCTCCAGGGCACGCCGGGACGACGAGCTGAAGTCGTCCACGACCGATCGCTTGCGAGCACGCACCGCGCCCATGTCCACGTACGGCGCCTCGGTACGGATACCGAAGTCCGAAGCCCGCCGGACCAAATGAGCGACTCGGGCGCCGGCGACCATGGTCTTGGTCGGCGTGCAGCCGTCGAGGATGCACGTACCGCCCACGCGGCCGGCCTCGACGATGGCGACGCGTTCTCCATGGTCGGCCAGGGCGTTTGCCAGAGGCTTGCCCGCCTGTCCGGTGCCGACGACGACAGCGTCGAAGGATCTCGCTGGAGGGCCCATGGTGTGTGCGTGTGTCGGAGGGGTACTCGGACGATTCAAGAGGTGACCGCGTCCATCAACCCCCCGGGACCCGTTTCGGGTCCACGGGAGGGGTGGCACGAAAGAGGCCAAACTGCTGTACCATATGCGCTTGGAACGATTCCTGCAGGGATAGGTCGTCGTGGTTTGGCTCTCAGAATCCCAGAGGGCAGCAGTCGATGCTACACACCGAATATGCTTCGCATCCGAGCCAGGACTCTTCCGGCATGACGCGGGTCAC
>CALJKZ010000152.1 GCA_937983085.1 uncultured Gemmatimonadales bacterium | reverse complement strand
TGCGTGGGCGATCCAGAGCGGGGTCTCGTCGTGTCCCGGACGGCCGAAGTCGGGCCGGAGGCATTTCACGTTCACGGACCGCGGGATGCCGTGGAGGCCCTCGAGGGGAGGCTGCTCTCGTCCGGAGGGGTCGAGGGCAGTGTCGATAGCTGGCATGCGTTGAGGGTGGAGGCGGGTCGGCCTGCCTTCGGCGTCGACATGGATGACGGCACCCTTCCCCCCGAGGCGGGGATCACCGATCGGGCCATCGATCATGCGAAGGGGTGCTACACGGGCCAGGAGGTCATCGTCAGGATACGCGACCGCGGGCACGTGAACTGGGAGCTTCGGAGACTCGACTTCGGCCCCGAAGCGGCGCCGGCACCCGGGACCGAACTCACGGAGCCGGACTCGGATCGGGCGGTGGCCCGCGTCCGGAGCGTCGTGTACTCGCCACGCGTCGGTGGCTTCCTCGCCCTGGCATATGTCCGTCGCGGCGTCGAGGACGTGCACTTCGAGGGCCGCGCCCTACCGGTTCCCGACGGGTTTCCAGGTCCTCTCGGCTAGGCCCTACCTGGCAGAGTAGGCGTCGCTCAGTCCAGCTCTGCGAGGGCTGCGAGGATGTCGTCGTTTTCCGGCCTGATTCGGTAGTTCACCTCGGTCATCTTCCATCGCACGACGCCGTCCCTGTCGATGACGTAGGTCGTCGGATGGGGGATGGCCCGGCCCCGAGGGTCGTCCTGGTTGAAGAGCCCGTAGCGGTTGATGACCGCTGCTCCGGGATCCGAGAGGAGAGTGATGTCCAGCACCATGCCGTCGTACTCCTCGGCGACGCGATCCACCATGCGTTGCAGGTCCGAGGGGTCGTCCGAGGCCACCGCGATGATCTCCGTCTGAGCCTTCTGCTCGTCCGTGAGAAGGTCCTGCAGCTCACCGAGCTGCTGAGCGCAGTAGGGTCACCAGTGGCCGCGGTAGAACACGAGGATGATGTTGGCGTCGCCGCGGAAGTCGGACAGCGTCACGGCGGGTCCCGCCAGCGACGTCAGCGTGAAGTCGGGAGCGACGGCGCCCACCTGCACCCGCTCGAGGTCGGTGGGGGGAAGGTCCCCGCCATCGGTCGGGCCGAGCGTCGGCGCCTGCGGCATGGGATCCGCCGCGTCGTCGGGTGGGGCGTCCTGGGGGGCACAGGCGGCCAGAGCCGCCAGGGTCAGGGTGGCGATGATCCGTCGCATGGTGCGCCTCGCTCGGTGCAGATGGCCTCTCCCTCCCGTCCCTGGCAATAGCCTATCGACGCCGAGGCAGAGGGAACAGTCCGAAGGCGTCTGTTACACGTCTGTAACTCTTTCGTCGTGGTTCGAACACAACGCCGTGACATGCCGTATAGTGGAGCGTACCCCGTAGCGGAGATGTCGCATGCGCGCACCCACCCACGTCCGATTCGTTCTTCTCAGCGGCGCCATTCTGGCATTGGGTGCGTGTGCTTCAAGTCCCGACGCGTTCGCGCGTCATCAGGGCGTCGCTGCGGAGGCCCGCTTGGCGGAGGTGGCCAGCGGGGACGTGGTCTGCCCGGTCGTGGTCTCCAACGGCACCGACCACCAGCTCGAGGCCGAGTACGCCCTGGAGGGTGAGACCTCACGGCTCGGGCTCATTCCTGCCGGCCGGAGCCTTTCATTCCAGGTGCGGTGCACGGCCGATCGGATCGAGGCCATGGCGACGGCTCGGGGCACAGGGTTCTTTGGCGGACCCGACGAGTACCGCACCGTCGCTGTCCTCGACCGGACGCAGGCGACCCGGGTCCGCTTCACGCTCACGGACAGGGTTCGCTAAAGGGAGACTTGCAGGTCCCGCCATCGCGGCGGGAAGCGCGGGGCGCGGGTCGGGTCCATCGGGTCCGGCCCGCGTTTCCTTTGCGGGTGCCCCCCCGGCCCGGGGTCTCGGTTGATGGGGGTGGTGCGACTCGCGTCTACCGCGCGACTCCCTTGGCTTCCTTGTCCCGGTACATCCGGGAGTCCACGTCCTCGAGGAGAGCCATCACCGTGTCGTGACGCTCCGGATCGTATTGAGCGACCCCGACGCTGTACCCGATGGGCGGAGTCTCGGGGTCGACGCGGAGGGAGTCGTCGAGATGGGCGAGTGCGTTGGGAGCCTGCTCCGCCTTGGCGCCGCTGAGCAGCACGCAGAATTCGTCTCCACCGAGCCGGGCGACGACGTCGGAATTCCGGAAGGAGCCGGCCAGCTGCTCTGCGAATCGTTGGAGCACCCGATCGCCGGCGGCGTGCCCCATGGAGTCGTTGATCTCCTTGAAGTGGTCGAGATCGAAGAGGAGGACCGCGGCGGGCTGCCCCACCCGCTCACAAAGAGCGAGGGAGTGGTGGGCGATTGCGTAGAAGCCCCTGCGGTTCGCCAGGCCGGTAAGGTCGTCGAGCATGGCCAGCTGCACGGCTTTCAGCTCGCTCTCCACCATCTCCGCCAAGTCGCGGAGCAGGTCCGAGTCCTCCTCCTCGAGCTCCCTGGGCACATGGTCGATGACGCAGATGGTGCCGAGGCGGCTACCGTCGGGCCCGTGCACGGGGCAACCGGCGTAGAAGCGGAAGTTCAGATCGCCCCACACCAGTTCGTTGTCCTCGAACCGCTCGTCGAGGTGGGCGTCCTCCACGACCATGACCTGGTCGCTCTGGATGGCGTGGGAACAGAAGGACGCGGCGCGCGGGGTCTGGGAAAGATCCAGGCCGTTCTTCGACTTGAACCACTGCCGGTCGGAATCCACCAGGGAGACCAGCGCGATGGGCGTGTCGAACAGGCGCCGGGCCAAACGGGTCAGCCGATCGAAGCGGTCGTCCGGGGGAGAATCGAGAATGCCGAGCTCGTGAAGAGCACGAAGACGTGCCTCTTCGGCGCTGTCGCGATCGACCATGGGGGGGGCTCGTGACGGTGTCCGTTGGACCGCCCGAGCGACGATCCTCTTTTTGGGGTCACGCAAGGTAGCGTCGTAGGAGGGGGCGTGCGCTACCCCCGACGGCCCCTACCAGCCGCCGGTGCCGGGATCACCCTTCATGGGACCGACGATCTCGGACGTGACCCAGCCGCCGTAGAAGCCGCCCGCCTGGGGCTCTACCCTCTCACCGTCGACCCGGCATTCGAACATGGGCGGGTAGAAGGCGAGGTAGCCCTGGAGCGTCGCGAACTCCCCGAAAGGCTCTTCGTACGACCACGCACCCCGCTCGACGCGTTCTCCCCGGGGGAGCGTCACCGTCCAGTATGTCGCGGCTCCCTTCCACTCGCAGTGGCTCGTGCCCGGCGCCTGGGCGAAGTACTCCATCCTGAGGTCGTCCGGCGGAAGGTAGAAGGTCGGCGCGCTCGCCGTCTCCAGGACTCGGACCGAACGGGTGGTTTCGGCGATGACAGTGCCCGCGAGTCGCACGACCACCACCCGGGCGTCGGGGACGATGGCGGGAGGCCTGGGGTAGTCCCACACCGACTCCTGGTCCGGACCAGGGGGATCGGCGAACGGAGGACGCTCTGCACCCGTCCAGCGCCATCCGGAGCGCCCAGACCGTGCCCACGCCGGGAGGTCGGGCGTCACACCACGCCTCCCAATCCGCGGCTGGAGGCTTTCCGGTGGTCGACGATGAGGCCGCCGTGCTCGCGGCCGTTCTCGATGAAGATCTTGTTGGCGTTGTGGCCCGCTGCGATGACGCCGGCGATGTAGAGCCCAGGCACGTTGGTTTCCATGGTTCCAGTGTCGTGGGCGGGAATTCCCGTTTCGGGGTCGATGTCCACGCCCAGGGCCTCCAGACCGTCGTGGCTCGCCCGCCAGCCCGTCATGGCAACGACGAAATCGTTCTCGATCTCGGTCTCGCGACCGTCGATCTCGGAACGCAGCACCACCGACCCCGGTCGGATCTCGGCCACGCGGTGCTGCCAGTACATGGGGATCTCCCCACGCTCGAGCCGGTTGGTGATGTCGGGAACGACCCACGGCTTCACGCCGCTGTCGATGGTGTCGAGGAAGTGGACCATGGACACCCGAACACCGTTCCGGAACATCTCCAGAGCCGACTCCACCGCCGAATTGCCCGCCCCGACCACGAGGACGTCCTGGTCGTAGTACGGGTACGGCTCGTAGTAGTAGTGCCGCACCTTCCCGAGCTCCTCCCCCGGGACGTCCAGGAGGTTGGGATGCTGGAATCCTCCGGTGGCCACCACGACGGCCGCCGCCGCGTGGACGGGCTCGGGGCCGTGGGCCCTGCTCGGCTGCAGGGCGAAGCCGCCCTACGCGCCCCCGGGATCCC
>CALJKZ010000151.1 GCA_937983085.1 uncultured Gemmatimonadales bacterium | reverse complement strand
ATGGGGCGAAACGAGGATGGGCGCGTTCCAGTTCCAGCGCATCTCGTCGTCCTGGTACCGGATGCCCCGCACCTCACCAGTCCACAGGTCGGTCCGTCGGATGGGTCCGAACTGGGACTCGTTGTACAGGTAACGGTTCTCGCACCAGTCGAACTCGTTGTACATCCCGTCGCCGCCGCCGACCCGCTCCCACGCCTCGAAGCGGACGGGGCCGCCGGCAGGGTTGGTGTGGTACGTCATGTGCGAGCCGTTGTCCTGCAGGCCACCGGCGACCCGATAGGGATACGACTGGTCGACACCCACGGCGTAGAACTGGGCCAGCGACTGGAAGTCGGGGTGGTACCAGTTCTCACCGCCGTCGTAGCTGACGCCCATCCCGTGATCGTATCCCAGGATGATGTGCTCGGAGTCGTCCGGGTTGATCCATAGGGCGTGGTCGTCGCCGCCGAAGCCGTACGGCCTCCGCTCCCACGTCTCGCCGCCGTCGTACGTGCCCCAGGACGCTGCGGACAGCACGTGGACGATGTCGGGATCGTTGGGGTCGATGATGATCTGGCCGTAGTAGTAGGCCGGGGCGCCACCGATGGACTGATCGTCGGGGCTCACCTTCGTCCAGGTGGGGCCGGCGTCGTCGGAGCGATAGACCTCGCCGCCGATCATCCCCCGGCTCGATTCGTGGTTCAGGAGCTCCTGCCGACGCTCCTCTTCGGACATCCCCTCCTTGTTCGCGTTCTCGATGGTCACGTAGAGGATGCTCGGGTCGCGCTCGTACACGTCGACGCCGATGCGGCCCAGCATGCCCTCCGGGAGGCCCTGGCCGATCTGGATCCAATTCGCACCACCGTCCGTCGTCTTCCACAGGCGGCTTCCGGGCCCGCCCAGGTCGAAGGTGAAGGGCAGGCGCACCTTGTCGTAGCTGGCCGCGTAGAGCGTGTTGGGGTCCGTGGGGTCCATGACGGCGTCTACTACGCCGATGGTTCGCCCTTCGACTTCGGGAGCCAGGACCTGCTGCCACGTCCGCCCTCCGTTCGTCGTCTTGTAGAGGCCGCGCTCTCCGCCTTCGGAGTACAGGGGGCCCCGGGCGGCGACGTAGACGATGTCCGGGTTCGCGGGATGGATGACCACCCGGCCGACGTGCTGGGACTCGGGGAGCCCAACGTTGGTCCAGGTCTCGCCGGCGTCCGTCGACTTGTAGATCCCGTTGCCCCAATACGACGACCGGGAGTTGTTCGCCTCACCCGAGCCCAGATAGAGGATGTTCGAGTTCGAAGGCGCGACGGCGACGGCTCAGATGGAAAACACGTCGGGCTGATCGGTGAAGAGGACGTCGAAGGTGATCCCCCGATTCGTCGTCTTCCACAGATGGCCCGAGGCCGTGGCGATGTAGAAGGTGTGGGGATCGTCCGTAGGAACGGCGATGTCGACGAAGCGCCCGCTCTGACGGGTAGGTCCGGTCTCCCGGTACTCGAGGGTCGCGAAGACCGACTCGTCGAGGCTCTGCGCAGAGGTCGTGGCGGGCAAGGTCAGGGCCGCGGTGGCGACCGCGAGGGCCAGGAAGAAAGTCTGGCGGAGCAGCTTCATGCGGGTATCCCGTGCTGGGCGTTTCGTCTGGGGGCGCCATCGCCCTGGGATGAGACTCCCGGTGAGCGAGGAACGCTGACGTTGGAAGGCCAGCCGGGAGCCGGCAAGGGTCCGGCGACGTCGGTGCCGGTCATCGCCGGCCGCACGCGCGGTGCGGTGTTGCCCCGACGGGGCTCGCTGGTCATGGTGACGTCGAAGCCTCTCCCAACTCTCGCCCGACCCGCGAGCCGACCATGAGCCACTCCGTGCGGCGCCACCTCCGCGTCGAGATCGCTGACTACGACGCCACCATCCGGCGGTTCATCCCGGGCTACGAGACGATGCTCGCCACGGCGGCCCGTGCGGTAGCTGCTGTGAAACCGGCGCACGTGGTGGACGTCGGGGCGGGTACGGGTGGGCTCTCGGAGGCGTTGCTTCGAGAAGGGGACGTCCGGCTCGTGGAGCTCCTCGATGTCGACCCGGAGATGCTCGACCAGGCGCGAGCGCGTCTCGGCGAGCACGAGAACCGTACCCGGTTCACCCTCCGTTCCTACGACGAGCCTCTCCCTGGGTGCGACGCCTTCGCGGCGTCACTCTCCCTGCACCACATTCCCGAACTCCACATGAAGGAGGCGTTGTACCGACGCGCACACGAGGCGCTGCCCCCTGGCGGCGTCCTGGTGAACGCCGATGTCAACATGCCCGCGGATGGGGACGAACGGGTCGGCCTCTACCGCCACTGGGCGGATCACCAGGTCGCACACGGCATCGCCGAAGAGCGGGCCTGGGCCCACTTCGTCGAATGGGCGGAGGAGGATACGTACCTCCCCATCGAAGACGAGTTGGCTGCGTTGCGTCGGGTGGGCTTCCAGGCGGAGCGGGTCTGGAACGACGGCCCTGTGGGAGTCGTTGTCGCCCGAAAGCTCTGAGTCGTCAGTCCCGGGGTGCGCCTGCCAGAAGCCCCTCCAACGGCTCCTCGCGCGCGCCGTTCTCGTCGCACACCGCGAACATCGACTCGCTGGCGCCGTACATCGCCACACCGGCGTACTCGCCCGCCTTGTTCACCACGAAGAAGCGGACGTCGAAGTTCGGAAGGCCCCGCTCGTTCAGGAGGCGGGCCTCGACGGTGTTGTCCTTGATGCGCGTGAGTGCCGCCATCCCGGCGTCCTTGGGCGACATCCCATTGCGCATGTTCTCGACGATGAGGAAGGACGCGCAGTTGTAGAGGTTGGCTTCCCCTCGACCCGTCGACCCGGCGGCACCTACCTCGTGGGCGACGTATTGGCCCGCTCCCAGGATCGGGGAATCGCCGGCCCGGCCGGGGATCTTCCAGGAGAGTCCGCTTGTCGTGGTCACGCCGGCGATGTCGCCGTCGGGAGTGACGGCTTCGAGGCTGGTGGTGCCCCAGAAGGAGTCGGGATCGATGAGCCCGTCGTCCACCATCGAGAGTCCCGCGGCGAGGGCCGCCTCCTGAAAGAGCCGGATCCGTTCCTCCCGCTCAGGGTCACGCCTCCACCGCGCACCTTGCTTCGGGACGCCGTGACGCCCAAGCGCCATGGAGTCTCCGCCGCCGGGTCGCCGCCGTCCGATGACGTCGGGGTCGGTCTCGTCGCCTGTCCGGCTCATCCCGTCGAGTCGCTCCTGGGGACCGAGCCCGTGTCCCGGGTCGACGCGCCGCTCCCCCTCCCGGGCTCCGACGCGCGCCGCCTCGCGCTCCCCC
>CALJKZ010000150.1 GCA_937983085.1 uncultured Gemmatimonadales bacterium | reverse complement strand
CGACTTCCCGCGAAAGGTCTTCGTTCTCCGCCTCGAGCTCGGCGATTCGCTCACAAAGATCGTTGTTTGCAGTCTCATGCCATCTCACCTGACGCTCGAGCTCGGCGACCTTCGCTCGGTAGCCAATCTCTCTTTCACTGTCAGCGATGCTTTCCCGTACCCATTTGTTGACCGATTGCTTGAGCTCGGCGATCTGCTTGTCGCGGTGGACAATCGCATCGTTCCAGCCCTTCTTATGAATGAACTCCTTGAGCTCGTCCCGCTCCGCTTCGAGCTCGGCGATTTTCTCCATGCTGACAGCGTCTACGCGGGTGCGTGCCTTGAGGGCTTTCAGGTCAATTTCGAGCTCTGCGATGTGCCTCTGGTTCTTCTCGTTTGCCCGACTCCACACGTCGCAGGCGCGCTTTAGTCGCCCGATTTCACTCTCGTTGCGTTCCTTCTCGACCTCCGCATAGGTCTTGAGCGCACGCAACGCACCAACCGTTCGCTTCCACTCATCCCGCTCCGCTTCGAGCGCCTCCCACCGGTTGACACGGTCGACGATAGTGCGGGCGTCGGCTTCGGAGATTTCGACTATAGCGTCTCCAGAAGCTTTCAAGACCAATGAGTCGAGTCCCGCTTGCTTTGAGTGCAGGCTCGTCGCTCGGTTGTCCCCCATGCCGTGATGCCAAAACCACGGCGTCGGCGTGTGCGCCGGCTCGTCGGGCTCGGAGACCTTGAACTTGTCCGCGTACTCGGCCAGCTCGTCAGGTAGCTTCCGGTCATCAGCCCACCGCTTCCAGATCCCCAGTCCGAGCAACGTATTCAGGCTGGTGAAGTCCTTCATCGCCACGAAGCGTATGGCAGATTCCAAATTGTGAACACGGTCCTCCAAGGTCCGGGGCTCTGTGACTACCAAAGGCGTCTGCGCCGAGGCCTTGTGGTCGTCCGCCTCTTCAAGCTCCCGAACCCTGGCCTCGTCTATGTCTACCTTGCTATCCCTTTTGCTCATCCTTCACCCGCTCCTTCAGTTCGGTCCCGTACATCGATAGCGCCCTCCACACCTTGTCGAGGGTGTCCTTGTCCGCCCGTAGACCCGGTCGACCGTCGTCCCTAATGTAGAAACAGGCCATGACGTCCTCGAGCGCGCCTACATAGGCATGCTTGTAGGCACCATAGACCGCTCGCCGGCTCCGGGCGTCCGGGTCAACCACAGGGGCATACTTGCGTTCGGACGCGTCGGGGTCCTTCGCGAGCCACCCCTTCTTGTGGATCTTCTCAAGCATCTCGTGAGTTCCACCCATCGAGCTGCCACGCCACCTGGCGATCTCTTCGACCGTCGGAATGTAGCCACGCTGGTTGTAGTACTCAAAGAGGTATCGGTAAAGCTCGTCCTGCCGCCGGGTTAAGGTGGGAAGGCGACCCTCGCTCCGTAAGGTTTCTTCAGTGCTCATCGCAGTCACTCCACAAAATGGCCCCCCTCTATATAGAGAAAATCATCTATACTACCGCGCGCGCGAAAAGGGTGGGGGGGGTCTAGTTTCTAGTATATATACACATCCTTCAAACTTGCTGACCTGGCCTCACGCATGCCTGTGGCTATGGTCACACTCTCCCGGGCACGTGTGATCCCAACGTACATGACACGCGCTGTGCCCGCTCGGTCATCGATCGCGCCGGGCGAGAGGTCGGGCAAAAGGAAGACATGGTCCGCCTGCCCACCCTTCACACTGTGGATCGTGCCGAGAGAGACCCTGGGGCGCCGCCTAAGGGCTTCGGCTCCGTGCCGGTCGAATACCTCGAAGGCGTAGCTCAAGAGCTTCTGGCCGCGCTGCAGGAGCCTCTCACGGAGCCATCCAACGGAGAGCTCCGGGAGTCCGGTCTTGAAGAGCCCCGCGAGCTCGCTCGGTGGGACCCGCCAGCGGCGTGAGTCTTGGCCTCTGGCTTGGGCTTTTGCTATGGATTTGGCTGACCGTACGAGCCCTGTGCGTCGGGCGTCGAGACGCTCGCGCCACTGCCACGCGGTCTCCCAGGTCTGCTCTTCCCGGAGGAAGGCTTCGAGGCGGGCGGCTCCACCCCGCATGGGGTTCCAGGCCCCGGCTTCCGGTCGATAGGGATTGTGGAACGGGATCCCACGGGTTCGGAGCTCGGCGGTCACTGGTTGGAGCATGTAGGAGCAGCTCGCCAGTACCATGGCGCTCCCATCGCAGGACTCGATCTCGTCGACCAGAGTCCCGGGGTCTACACGGCCGCCGCTGGAGAATTGGACCGAGCCGCCAGCTTCGCGGGGCATGAAGTCCTTCTCCATGCGTTCCCCACGGAGCTCGTGCTTGATCCATTCCTGTGAGAACTTGAGGACCTTCTCACGCAGTCTGTGGCTTTGCTTGAGGATACGGACGTTGTCCTTTGGCAGCCCGTGATGGATCATGGCCTCGGGGCAGGCTCCACGCCAGGCGTATATGGCTTGGTCTTCGTCTCCGACCGATATCACGGTGTCCAGGTATTTGGCCCAGGTCCTGAGTAGGTCGTGTTCGAGCCTTGAGAAGTCTTGGACTTCGTCGAAAAAGCCGATCGTCGCGCCATCCGGCGGTCTCAAGCGCCCATCGACAGCATCCTCGATCAGCTCTGTGAAGTCCCAGTACTCGGCCTCTGCCCGGAACTGGTCCCAGAGGTCTGCGAACTCTTGGACGTCCATACGCCAGCGTGAGCGGTCGAGCTCGCGCCGTGCTCGGTAAAGGTCCATGCTGGACTTGAGTTCGTCTCCAAGTGTGGCTCCCTGGCTGGTCTCTTCAGCGTCTATGAGAGCGCTGCCGCTCTCGCTGAGCTTGAAGCTCCCATGCTGGCTCGGCAGCCAATCATTCCACGCTGACCTGCCTTCCTTGGTGTCGGCGAGCGGTGGTTGGCCGGCCAGTCGGTAGCAGATTGCGTGAAGGGTTCCGACCTGAGCTCGCTCAACACCGGCCTCGCCGATCGCTCGGCCGGCGATCTCGCGTGCCGCCGTCCTGGTCAAGGAGCCGATAAGGAGCGATTCGGGGCCGTGCTTTTCGGCCGCACGCTTGATCTGCCCGGTCAGATAATGGGTCTTTCCAGTGCCCGGCGGCCCGAAAACGAGGTACTCAGGCATGAATACCCCCTTTTTTCCCCGCACTTCCCGCACCAATCCCGCACCAAATTTTGGCCCCTTTTATGGGTGTAAGCACTGTATTGCACATAGCTTACACCTCCCCATCCTCTTCCCCCCCCCAGGTGCTCAGAGCGTCCGGCTCCCGATATTTTTTTATACGTCCCCCCCTGGGGGTTCG
>CALJKZ010000149.1 GCA_937983085.1 uncultured Gemmatimonadales bacterium | reverse complement strand
GGGGAGCGGGGGCGAGACGGCTGGGTTCGTGCGGACCGGTATCCTCCGGTGCGCCGGCTCATCGCCGGTATCGATGGCACCACGTGGTTGTTGAGGGAGCCCGACGTGCTGGGCTTCACCAACCGGTGGGAGATCTACGATGCAAGCGGGCGCCTGCTGGGCCGCGTTCTTGAAGCGGCGGGGCGAAGCCCGTACACGCCGTGGCGGTCCACTCTCGAACTCATGCGAGTATCGGCATCCGAGGCTTGGGGCACCATCGTCGACGCCTTCGAGGTCCCCTACATCGTGCGGTACCGCGTGGTCGACGGATGCAGGTGACCCGGGCGGCCGGTGGCCGGCATCTCCCGCAGCGCCGTTGACACGGCTTCCGCGGCGCGAGTACTCTGCGAGACAAAGGGACATCGAGGCTGAGGTGGAGAGATGAGAGAGTCGCCGTTGAACCAACCCCTCCGTGAACCCGTGACGGGTCGACGTCGGAGCCGGATGCTCCGCACCGTCATCGTCGTTTCGGCGGCCTTCGCGGTCGGCGTCCCGGCGGCGTACCTCGCGGGCAGCGCATCCCCAACCATGTACGAGGCGGAGGGCGCTCTCTGGATCGACGCGGCGTCCACGGCGAACAGCTCGGTTCGGGCCGGAGCCGCGGAGGAGGCGTCGCTGCCGGGGCACGCGTGGATCGAGCTTCTGCGCTCGTACGTGGTCCTGGACGTCGTCGCCGAAAAACATCTGAATGCTCTGGGTTACGCGGAGAGCGACGAACCGACGGCGGTTCGGGACGCTGCCCGTGAGCTGACCCACCACCTCATGGCCCGGATGGACCGTTCCGGGAATTTCCTTCGCGTCGCGTATACGGATCGCGACCCGCGTGCGGCGGCTGAGATCCTCAACGATGTGATGGCCCACTACGTAGAGGTGGCTGCCGATCTCAAGCAGAAGAGGCTGGAGGAGACGACGGCCGTCCAGCGGGAGCGACTCGACCGGGTCGTGGACGAACTTGCCGAGGCCGAGCGCGACCTGGAGCGGTATCGGGTCGGCACCATCGAGCCCCCCGGAGACGCAGCGGAGATGCGGCTGGCACGGACCGTGGAAGAGGTTCGACACCAGCGCCGCGTGGAGGCGGTCGAGCGGGTCTACGAGGAGGTGCGGAGTCAGTGGGAGGCGGCCAGCCTCGCGCAGATGTCTGCCATTCCAGACGTGCGCATTCTCGACGCGGCCAGGGTCCCCACGCGAGGTCACCGTCCGATGAATCTCCTCCTGGCCCTTGTTGCCTTCGTGGCCATCGTGGGCGCGATCTACGCGGGGCTGGGAGTGGCGGACCGCATGGAGGTGTTCGGAGTCGGGCGGACCGACGGGATCTGACGTCGCCACCATGGGCGTCGCTCGCTTCCTGACGGGTGGGGTCGTGTGCCTCGCCGTCCTTGGATGCGAGCACCCACCCGCTGCGGAAGACGCTGTGGAGGTCCCGAATGCGGAGGCCGAGGAGCCTTCTTCGCGCGGCATCGATTTTCCGTACCGGGTCGAGTCGGCGTGTCCAGGCGAGGGCTGCAGCTACGGAACCTGGTTGGCGTGCGACGCGGTGCCCGTCTACGCCGAGGCCGGTGCACCCGAGTCCACCGGTGAGAGCATCGGGGCAGGGGCCAGCTTCGAGGTGGAGACCGGCATGGTCCTGGTGGAAGAGCCGGGCGTGGTGGCGGTGACCCGACCGACGCCGCACGTCTCATTCCTTTCCGACGGGCTCACCTTCCAGCCAGACGACACGATTCTCGTACTGGACTACGTGGGTGAGGGCTTCTTCAACGTGTGGCACGCCGACTCCATTCTCGAGGTGGAGGGGTTCTGGCCATGGGACGCCTTCAGGCCGTCGGACGACTACGAGTACGGGGGCGAGGTGATCCGGGAGGGCCGTTCGGGCTTCTGGGCCCGAACGAGCGGACCTCCGGCCGGGTGGATCGACGTCGAAGCCTCGGCCGTGGCGGCACCCAACGCCCTCGACCCGGATCCGCCGAGGTGCCCTCAGGGCGACTGACGTCTCAGGTGGAGGGCTCGAAGTAGAGCCGGTTGTCGTTCTCGGCTCCCAGGGCGGCTCGCCGCTGCGCGATCCTCACCGTTCCGGTTCTGCGCCTTACGGGCGACACCCGCGCACGGATTCACCCCCCAGGTCGGTTGCCCGTCCCCGAGCGCGTCCCGAGATTGCCGGCGCGTAGTCGGCTACCATGACAAGGGGGATGGGATGAGGTGTTGTCCAGGGGGAAGCAGGCGAGTCCAGAGCATCGTGTTGATGACTGCTCTCGTCTTCGGGTTCACCGTCGAGACCTGGGCGCAGGACAGCGATTCTGCCCGGCCCACCCTCACGCCTGCCGACTATCAGCGCTTCGAGCGGTTGGGTGGCTTCGAGCTCGATCCCACAGGCCGGTGGCTCGTCGCCAGCGTGGCGGGCATCGACCGAAACGGAGAGCTGCGGCTTCACCGCAGCGACGGGTCGGGCGAGCCCCTCGTCCTCGAGCACGGTAGCGGTGCGCGATTCAGCGACGACGGCAGGTGGCTCGCGTATCGGAAAGGCGTGTCGGTGAGCGAGCGAGAAGGGGCCGATGGCGCCATCCACGACCGCCTGGGGCTCGTCGATCTTGCCACGGCGACGGACACCGTCCTCTTCGCCGTCTCCTCCTTCGCGTTCCGTGACGACGGTCGTCTGCTCGCGGCGCGGGGCATCGCGCCGTCCGACTCGGTGGGTGCGGACCTTCTGGTGTTCGAGCCCGCCAGCGGCTTCGACGGAGCGGCCGGTGCGCGGACGGTGGTGGGCAACGTCGACGCGTTCGCGTGGCAGAGCGAGGGCCCCCTCCTGGCGGCGACGCTGAAGACCCAGTGGGGGACGACCAACGGAGTGGTCCTTTTCGACCCGGAGTCGAGCACGCTGCGCACGTTGGACTCGGGCGATGCCGAATATGTGGGTCTCACCTGGCGCGACGAGTCCGACCAGTTGGCCGTGATGCGCTCCGTGGAGGCCGACGACCGCGAGGAGTCGAGTCATGATGTCCTGATCTGGACGGACGTGCGCTCTGCCGGAGTGCGCACGCTCCCGGCCATGGACGGGCCCGTGCCGGGCGACGTCCGGGTAACCCCGTATCGCGGACTGACCTTCAGCGACGACGGACGGTCTGTCTTCCTCGGCGTTCGGCCGTGGGAGCCTTCTGCAGTCGACGGTGACGAGGCTTCCGAGGAGAACGAGGGCGGCGAGGCCTCCGCGGAGGACGGGGACCGTGAGGCCTCCTCGGACGACGAGGACCGGGTCGAGCCGGCCGACGTCCAGGTCTGGCACTGGAACGACGACCAGATCCTTCGGGCACAGGAGTATCGCGCCGGGCAGATCTCCCGGCAGACGCACCTCGCGGTCTGGCACTTGGCTGACGATGCCTTCCTGGTCCTGGGCGACGACCTCGACGAACCCGTCGCTCTGGCTGCGGGCGGGCGGTGGGGGCTGGTTCCAGACTACGACCCGTACCTGTTCGAGCGACGCTTCGGAGCCGGAACGGCCGACTGGCATCGGGTGGACGTCCGCTCCGGCGAGCGGCGCCTTCTGGCTCGTGGCCTCGAGTTCGGAGTCGTCTCGGACATGGAGAGTTCGGCCGCCCTCGTCTACCACGACGACGCCTGGCACGGCGTGGATCTGGCGACGTTGGAGCAGACGACCGTGGCCGCGGGGCGGAGCTTCACCCAGCCCCTTCGCGCCTACGACTACCCGGGCCCGCGACCGAGCTGGGGCGTGGGAGGGTGGGTGGACGGCGGTGCGGGAGCACTTCTGTATGACGAGTTCGACGTCCACGTCGCGGATCTGGCCTCGGGTGCCGTCCGGCCCCTCACCGACGGAGCTTCGAGCGGCCATCGGTACCGTGTGGTGAACCTCGACCCCGATGCGTTCTTCTTCCAACCCGCTCACGTCGAGGCTGGAGATCGTGTGTGGTTCTCGGTCTTCGACACCGACACGAAGGCGTCGGGGTACGCGCGAGGCTCCTTGGACGGGATGGCCGAGACCCTCGTAATCGAGGACGCCCGGCTGGCGAGCCTGACGCTTGCCGAACGCGGCGACGGGGCGGGGGCAGGAGTAGAGGCGGCGGTGCGCATGGAGCGCTGGGACGACTCCCCCGACGTCTTCGTGGGAAGCGCCGACCTCGACGACCTCACCCAGGTCACGAAAACGAACCCGGCCCAGGACGACTTCGCGTGGGGACGGGCCGAGCTCCTCGACTACACCACCGACGCCGGTCACGACCTCCAGGCCATCCTGGTGTACCCGGCGAACTTCGAGACAGGCCGGCGCTACCCCCTCATCCTCTATCAGTACGAGCGCCTCTCCGACGGACTCCACGGCTACCACGTGGCCGACGAGCGCGACTACTACGACTACCAGGCGTGGTCGCAGGAGGGGTACTTCGTCCTCATGCCCGACATCGTGTACGAGCCCGGGCGTCCTGGCCCCTCGGCCCTCGACGCCGTGGAGCACGCTCTGGACGCCGCCGTGGCCACCGGTCACGTCGATGCCGACCGGATGGGTCTCATCGGGCACTCCTGGGGCGGATACCAGGCGTCGTACCTGCCGACGCGGACCGACCGTTTCGCCGCGTCGGTGGCCGGCGCCGCCATCACCAACTTCATGAGCTTCATGGGCGCCGTTCACTGGAACGGTGGCCTGCCCGAGACGGGGCACTGGGAGACCGGTCAGGCGCGCATGGCCGTGCCCTACTGGGAAGACCTGGAAGGGCACCTCGAAAGCTCGCCGGCTCACTTCATCGCCGACCTGGACACCCCCATGCTGCTGATGCACGGCGATGAGGACGGGGTCGTCGACTTCTACCAGGGGCTGGAGTTCTACAACTACGCTCGGCGGGCCGGAAAGGAGGTCGTGCTCCTGGTCTACCCGGGGGCCGACCATGGGCTCTCCGACGAGGCCCAGCAGGTGGATTACCACCGCCGCATCCTCGAGTGGTTCGGCCACTACTTGAAGGGGGAGCCCGCTCCGGCGTGGATCACGGACGGTGAGAGCTGGGTGGAGCGCGACAAGCGGATGAAGGGCTAGGCGGTAGGGCTCCCGATCCGGGCGGGCGACCATGGCTGACACGGAAGACCACGCCGCGGACGCCGCCTCGGCGGAGGAAGCTGCCTCGGACCCCGAGGCCGACGCCGACTACGCCGAAGAAACCCGGTGGCGCCTCCTCTCCCACGCCATCCGTGGCACGGGAGGGGATCCCACCAAGGGGCCGGTGCGCCGGGCCATCGTACTCCTGGCGGTGCCCATGGTCCTCGAGATGGCGATGGAGTCCATCTTCGCCGTGGTGGACATCTTCTTCGTCTCGCGCCTCGGCGACGAGGCCATGGCCGGTGTCGCGCTGACCGAGTCGCTCATGACACTCATCTACACGGTGGCCATGGGACTCAGCATCGGGGTTACGGCCATGGTCGCCCGGCGGATCGGCGAGGGCGATCCCGACGGGGCGGGCCGGGCGACGGTGCAGGCGGTTCTCCTGGGCGGCCTCGTCGCCCTGGCCTTCGCCGTGGTCGGGGTGATGTACGACGAGGAGCTGCTTCGCCTCATGGGGGCCGATGCGGCCACGGTGGAGGTGGCGGCGCCGTACACACGGATCCTCATGGGCTTCAACATCGTCATCGTGCTGCTCTTCCTGCAGAACGCGGCGTTTCGAGGCGCGGGGGATGCCGCCATCGCCATGAGGGTGCTCTGGCTCGCCAACGGTCTGAACATCGTCCTCGACCCGTGCCTCATCTTCGGCCTCGGCCCCTTCCCGGAGATGGGGATCCAGGGCGCCGCCGTCGCCACCACCATCGGTCGCGGCACGGCGGTCGTGGTCCAGTTGTACACGCTGCTACGGCTCAGCGGGCACCTCCGGGTGGCGGCGGACCACCTTCGCGTCCAGCTGTCCGTGATGTGGCGGCTCGTGCGTCTCTCGGCCACCGGGACCTTCCAGATCTTCATCGGAATGGCGAGCTGGATCGGCCTCGTCCGCATCACCGCCGAGTTCGGTGCCGAGGCGCTGGCGGGGTACGCCATCGCCGTGCGCATCATCCTCTTCGCCCTACTCCCGGCGTGGGGGCTTTCCAATGCGGCGTCGACCATGGTCGGTCAGGCGTTGGGAGCCGAAGACCCGGATCGGGCCGAGGAGTCGGTGTGGATCGCATGCCGCATGAACCTCCTCTTCCTGGGCGGCGTGGGCGTGGTCTTCCTCGTCTTCGCTCCCCAGATCGTCGCGCTCTTCGGAGGAACCGGTCTGACGCAGGACCACGCGGTGGACTGCCTGCGCATCGTCGCCGCGGGCTTTCCGTTCTACGGCTACGGCATGGTGCTCACCGCCGCCTTCAACGGGGCGGGCGCGGTGTGGACACCGACGGTCATCAACCTATTCTGCTTCTGGCTCTGGGAGATCCCGTTGGCGTGGGTCCTGGCCTACCCGGCGGGCATGGGTCCCAACGGCGTCTTCACGGCCATCGCCGTGGCGTACGGGACGCTGGCGGTGGTGAGTTGGGTGCTCTTCCGTCGGGGGACGTGGAAGACGGCGACGGTGTGACGATCCACCGTTCCGGCAGCGTTCGCACTTGCAGCCTCGGTGAGGCCCTCCCACTCTGAGCCGCCGTTTCGGCAGGCGATTCCGACCGTAGCGGGGAGTACCCCGAATGATGGCAGTGTGGCCGGACCTCGAGGTTCGCGATCGACGGGCCGAGCTCATGGATGACCCGGCCCTCGATGGTGTGCGGCATCGGAACGCGCTCCGGGCCCTGGCGCGTATCAACCGTGTCTCCCTGGGTGCGTGGCGCCTGGAGCGCGAGATCGCCGCCCTGCATGCCCGGTCGGCGACACCTGTTCGAGTACTCGATGTCGCATGCGGAGGAGGCGACCTCCTGATCCGCGTGGCGCTGGCGGCGCGTCGGGCGGGCCGAACCCTCGTACTCCACGGGTGCGACCGGTCGCCCGAGGCCCTCGACTTCGCCCGGGACGCCGGGAACGCCGCCGGCCTCGCCGGGGCTTCCGGGGGCGATGGCTCCGAGTCCCTCCGCTTCTTCCAGGTCGATGCCCTCCATGACGAGCTTCCCGAGGGGTATGACCTGGTGACCTCGTCTCTCTTTCTCCACCACCTGGAGTGGTCGGACGCGGTGAACCTTCTCCGTCGCATGGCGGCCGCGGCCCGTCACCGGGTTCTCGTCCAGGACCTCCGGCGCACGCATCTCGGCTACGCGTTCGCCTGGGTGGGCCTTCACACCCTGACTCGCTCGGACGTGGCGCGGGTCGATGGTCTGCGCTCGGTTCGCGCGGCCTTCACCCTCGACGAGGTCCGACGGCTCTGTGAGGAAGCCGGGCTGTCGGGCGCAGACGTGGAAGGAGCGTGGCCGCAGCGGTTCGTGGTGCGTTGGGAGCACGAGGAGGCGGCGTGACGCGCCGCGGCCCTCCCCCGAGAGATGTCGAGGCGCGCGACGTGGTCGTAGTGGGTGGGGGACCCGCGGGCAGCTCTGCCGCCCTGACCCTCGCCCGCGCCGGCGTGGACGTGCTCCTGGTCGACCGAGCCACCCTGCCGCGCTGGAAGGTATGCGGCGGATGCCTCGGTCCCCCGGCCATCGTCCTGCTTCGAGGCTTGGGCCTCCTCGATGCGGTGCGGGACGCAGGTGCAGTATCCATCGATGTGATGCAGCTGAGAGCGGGC
>CALJKZ010000148.1 GCA_937983085.1 uncultured Gemmatimonadales bacterium | reverse complement strand
CGAGCTCCGCATCCACCCGAAGCCCCGGCACCCGCGTGCGCACGCCGGGCGCCGTCTTAACCTGCACGGCGAGGGCGGGGTACCGTCCGGGCGCCGCGGTGCCGTCGAACACCCAGGCGTGCGTCCCGGTGGCCGGCGCGACGACGGCGAAACGGCCCGAGGCGTCGGTCACGGCGCGCACGGGACCGCCCGCGGCGCCGACGCGTCCCCGGGGCTCGGCGGCGGGCCCCGTGACGACGACGCCGGGGATGCCGTTGCCGCTGGCGTCGACGACGATGCCGGCGACGACGTGCAGCTCCGCCGCGCCGACCCGCACCACGACGAGCCCGGGCTGCGCCCCCGGACCCCCCGAATGGCACGCCGCGACCATCGCGGCGAGGGAAAGGAAAACGTTGAGCCTCATCTCGGCCTCCCGGACCCGGCACCGCCGGGCCTCGGCCCCCCATGCGCCGGGCGCCGTTTCCGGGGGCCACGAAAAAGGGGGGTCGGGGGGGCTGCTTCGCGGGGGGCGTCGGATATCTTTCCGTGGACCGGGCAATGCACCGGCCGACACGGAGGATCCGATGGCGAAGGGTCAGCAGAAGAAGGAAAAGAACAACAAGCCCAAGCTCTCCACGAAGGAGAAGCAGGCCCGCAAGGCCGCGAAGCGCGCCGCGAAGGCCCAGCAGTAGGGGCCGCCCCCGCCGGCCCGCGGGGAGCGGGCAATGGCGGAGGGGGCGAGATTCGAACTCGCGGTACCGGTTGCCCAGTACGCCGGCTTAGCAAGCCGGTGCTTTCAACCACTCAGCCACCCCTCCGCAGGGGTGCTTACTCGTGCGCGGACAAGCACTTACGCCCGCCGCGCGTGGCCGCGAAAGCGTAACCGGCGATTCCACGTCACGCAAGGCGTCACGGATCAACTGGCCGCTGGCCGACCCTATGTGGCTGGGGGAGCACGCCATGACGGACCTACTGCTTTGGAAGCGGCTGGAATGGAACGACATGAACGCGATCCACGGCAGGGCTACACACGCGGGGTCGGGCGGGGGAGCCATGCACATTGCCTTGGGGACCAATCGGGGCCAGTTCCCGATTGCAGAGTTCCTTCGATGTGACGAAGGCGAGACCCACAAGGAGGTTACGGCGACCGCACCTAATGGCGCGTCCCACCGGCTCCGGTTCAATGGAAAGCCTGGGCGACGCGGCGGAGAGTGGCACATCCAAGATCAGCGTGCGCATAGGCATCCCGCTTGGAGCCCTGCAGTCGGGTTCCCCAGCGTTTACCCTAACGACAGGGACGAGTACAAACAGAGCGACCGTCCCATCGTGCTAGTCGCGCGAGTGGACGACAGGTACTACGCAGACTTCGTTCTGGAGTCTGCACTCTCTACGCTGCCCAGATCGCTGGCCGCCGTGGTGTCGGGCTCCAAAAACAAGGGGATCACTCCGCTTCCACCCGGTATCCGCGAGCGCTTTGGCGTGGCTTCCAAGCCTCTTGACCTGCACGATGCCGAGGCAACGAGGGTGGAAGAGAACGAAGAGGAGTTTGCCCCGGACAGTAACGAGGATGGCCGGAAGAAGATCATCGCGAAGGTAGTCCAGCGACAGGGCCAGAGTAGGTTCCGTCGCGCCTTGCTCGAAGCCTATGGGGGCACCTGCCCCGTGACAGGATGCAGCGTTGAGAACGCCCTGCACGCCGCCCACATCTCCCCATACAGGGGTGCTCGGACAAACCATGTCACGAATGGGATGCCCTTGAGAGCTGACATTCATAACCTCTTCGACCTCGGCTTCCTTGCTGTCGGCGAAGACTACCGTTTACGTGTATCGTCGCGCTTGGCGGACGCAGAGTACGAGTCACTGGCTGGACGGAAGATCCGGCTTCCGGCCCGCAAGTACCGTCCGGCCAAGGTGGCTCTGCGCCATCACCTGAAGGGTTTCCAGCCGTAGCACTGACCGTCCCAGCCACGTCCCCTGTCACCGCGGCTCGTAGAATGACGGGCTCAGAAGATTCATGGGCGAGTCCAAGAACACCCTCTACTTCGGCGACAATCTGGACATCCTCCGGCGGTACGTGAAGGACGAGACAATCGACCTCGTGTATCTGGACCCCCCGTTCAAGAGCAGCAGGGACTACAACGTTCTCTTTCAGGAGCGCACTGGCACCGGGTCTGCGGCGCAGATCAAGGCGTTTGAAGACACTTGGCAATGGGACGAGAGCGCCGCAGCCGCCTACCACGAAGTGACTGAGCGCGGCCAGGGACGTGTGCCCGACGTGATGCGCGCGTTCAAGGTGTTCCTGCGTGAGAGCGACATGATGGCCTACCTGTCCATGATGGCTCCACGCCTGACAGATCTTCGTCGGGTGTTGCGGGAGCATGGCTCGATCTACCTTCACTGCGACCCGGCGGCCAGTCACTATCTGAAGGTGCTGATGGACGCAGTCTTCGGCCCGACTAACTTCCGTAACGAGATCATCTGGAGACGCTCAAACCCTCATGGGAATGTCAGCAAGGCGTATGGGTCAATTCATGACGTGATCCTGTTCTACACGAAGGGCGATGCCTACACGTGGACGAAGCCGCACAAGCCGTACTTCCTTCCAGACGGCTCGCTTGATCCCGAAACCAAGGATCAGGTCCTCTCTCAGTACAAGATGGTGGACGAAGAGACAGGTCGCCTGTTTCAGGCAACGTCGCTTCTCAACCCCAATCCAGATCGTCCCAACCTCACGTATGAGTTCCACGGGCACACCAAGGTGTGGCGGTGGACGCGGGAGAGGATGGAGCAAGCCGAGAAACAAGGACGCCTCTACTTCCCCAGGAAGGGCAAGGGGATCCCGCGCGAGAAGCGCTTCCTTGATGAGCAGGAGGGCTTCCCTCTTCAGGACATTTGGACGGACATTGCACCCATTCCGGCGCAGTCCGAAGAGCGACTCCACTATCCTACGCAGAAACCAGAGGCGCTTCTCGAACGAATCATCTCGGCAAGTTCAAACGAAGGCGACACTGTGCTCGATCCCTTCTGTGGGTGTGGAACTACGATCGCTGTCGCGCAGAAGTTGAAGCGGTGCTGGGTGGGAATCGACATCACTCCGTTGGCAATCAACCTCATACGGCATCGTCTCCGGCCTGTCCTGGCGAAGGGCGAGGAGATGCCCACGGTCGTGGGCGAGCCCGTGTCTCTCCCGGATGCGAAAGCGCTGGCCAAACAGGACCGGTTCCACTTTCAGGTGTGGGCACTGGGCCTTGTAGAGGCGCGTGCGACAGAGATCCGCAAGGGGGCGGACAGGGGCGTTGACGGACGGCTCTACTTCCACGAGAGGGTTGGAGGCGAGACAAAGCTCATCGTACTCTCGGTGAAGTCGGGCAAGCTCAAGGCTACAGACGTGCGTGACCTTCGAGCCGTCATTGAGCGGGACAAGGCAGCGATTGGTGTGCTTATAGCGCTGGAGCCCCCCACAAAGCAGATGAGAAAGGAAGCCGCATCGGCTGGCTTCTACGAGCCGGACTGGGGATCGCGCAAGTATGCACGTCTGCAGATCCGCACAGTTGAAGAACTACTCGGGGGAAAGGGCATCGAGTACCCCACAGCGATCAACGTGACCTACAACGACGCGCCTGCCCCTAAGGAAGGGAAAAAGCAGAAGAAGCTCTTTGATTGATGAAGACCCTACAAGCGGTGTTGCCGGTGGTTCAGAAGAAACGCGGGCCGCTACTCGCCTACGAGTTAAGGCCCTACCGATGGGAGTCGTGCCACCCACAGGCTTGGCAGATTCCGATTACGTATTCGCCTGAATCCCCTGCGCTGCCGACGACCTGTACCTCCCCACCACACTCCGGACAACCTTCTCGCTGAGCATCGAACACTGTGTAGTTGAAGAGTAGTGATACACGCTTACCCCGGAACTTCGTTGCCTTCGCAGCCCGGAGAACTTTCTCGATGGCATCGGCGACGCACTTGAGCCCTCTCGCGGTGGGAATCCCAATCTTGTCGGCGAGAAAAGGAGAGAAGGCGAGCACCTGCTTATGGCCCACTTTGTGTAGCACGGGAAGGATCCGGCTCGAGCCCTCGTCAAGCTCCCTGGCGGCGAGACTATCAAGCTCTCTTTGCGGCCACTCCTTGCGGAAGAAGTGCTCGCTCAACACGACCACCCCAAACTGACACGACGCAATGGCGTGGTCAATCTTGCGCCGAAGGCTATCGCCGAGGCCCAGGACGTGCTCAGCGTAGAAAACTCTGAATCCGCGCCCTTCTAGCTCTTGGGCGAGTGGGCGAGCTACTTCGGCCCTATCCTCGTCGGCATACGCGATGAAGATGTCGATTGCCACAGCTACTCTGACGTGCCCCCGATCTACGTACCAGCTTGGATGAGAGCGTTGTTCTTGATTTGCTTCGCCCCGTGGAGCGTAGCGGAACGGGGCGAAGCATGGCTCGCCGCGAACTCCGCCGGGGTTGCGTACCCCAGTGCCCCGTGCGGGCGGTGGTGATTGTAGACCTCCCGGTAGTCCTCGAGAACCACCCGTGCCTCCAGCTCGCTCGTGAACAGCTCCCGGTCCAGCAGCTCGTCGCGCAGCGTGGAGAGAAACGACTCGCCGTACCCGTTCTGCCAAGGGCTGCCGGGCTCGATGT
>CALJKZ010000147.1 GCA_937983085.1 uncultured Gemmatimonadales bacterium | reverse complement strand
ACACCGAATATGCTTCGCATCCGAGCCAGGACTCTTCCGGCATGACGCGGGTCACGGGAGTTTTCAGAACGCGGTCATCCGTCATCCGAGCCGTGGAGCGGCTCTCGCGGAAGAGCGTTCCCTCGGACTACATCCGCGTCTTCGTCCACGCACGGAACGGTGACCGACGAGAGATCCCGGTGGAAGACGAGTCCGGGACCCTCCGCGGCGCGATCTGGGGAGGGGTGGTCGGTGGCTTCATCGGACTTCTCATCGTGCTTGCCGCCATCTTCGGCTTCCTCGGACCGACGGGTGTGGATGCCGCCAGCTTCCGTGGCGTCGTCGGCGTCCTCCGAGCCGTCCTCGGCGGGGCAGCCGCGGCCGTCCCTCTGGGTGCGCTCCTGGGCATGGGATACTGGCAAGGGCGCAAGCACATCTCTCGAGCGGATTTCGAGTCCGGCACCGCCACGGTGGTCGTGGAATCCGACGAACTCGCCGAACGAGCCCGCCTGATCCTCCACGAGGCCGGCGCCCTCAGCGTTTCCGTCGACTGACCGACGGTTGCACTCGGCCCGATCCCGACGCGGAAACCGGGGTAGTGCAGGTGAGACGCCATCTGGATGGGGTCGTCCCCGCGTGCGACGGCGTCGTGCAGGGAGGCCTGCCATGAACAGCCAACGCAGCGGGAGTCGAGGAGCACGTGCGGGAGACGAATCCACCTTCGAACGATGCGGGGTCCGAAGAGGACCTCTCGTCGTCCGTGGACTCCGCCCCGGATAGGTCACGGCTCCGGACCTACGCCACCCGCGGTGCCGTGTTGGGCGTCCTCCTGCTCGCCCTGACGTGGATGGCCGCGGCCACGGGCTTCGGCATGGGCGCGGCCCTTCCGTACGCTCTAGAGCGCTTCAGTCCCGATGGCTGGACGGTGGAGCTCGGGTCGGCGGAGGGAAGCTGGCTGAGCAGCATCGAGCTTCGGGACGTCTCGGTATCCGGCCCGGAGTTCAGCCTCGACGCCTCGAGGCTCCTCCTGCGATACCGTGTCCGACCCCTACTCTCGAAGCGCCTCGAGATCCGGGAGGTCGCCCTCGACGAGCCCGTCGTGGGACTTTCCCTTCCCGACTCGGCGGTGGCGTCGTCACCGGACACCGCGACATCGCCGCTGCCGGCTCTCCTGTCGGGTCGTCCCGCCGGCGCGTGGAGCGTGAGTGTCGATACCGCGCGTCTGAATGGGGGTCGGGTGGAGGTGCGGGCTGGTGCGAGGCCCCGGTACGCGCTCGCCGCGCTTCAGCTCGCCGGGTCCGGAGGCCTTGGCGAGACCGGCCTCGCCGTCCATGTCGACTCGGTGGGCGCTTCCTTCGTCTCGACGCTTACCGATGAGAGCGGGACGGTCCATCGCTCGGAGGGCCGACTCGCCCTAGCCGGGGAACTGAGTCGTGGGACGCTGAGCCTCGACACCCTCTACCTCACCTCCGACCTCAGTCGGGTCACCGGAGGTGGCCTGCTCACCTTCGTCGACGACCCCGTCGTCTGGGGCGAGGTGGACCTGGACATCGAGGCCAGCCCCCTCGACCTGCGGGATCTCCCCGTGGAGCTCCCCGAGGCCCTCCACGCCCGTCCCGATGTTCACGTCCGGCTCATCGCCGGGGGGAGCCCGGACTCCCTCATGCTCGCCGTCGACGGCGAAACGCCCGGCGGCGAAGGCACGATACGGGGCGAGGCGGTGGTGCGGCGGCTCGCTGGCCAGGCTCCGGCCGTCGAGGGGGCTTTCTCCATCGACGGGCTGGACCTCGCTCCCTGGTTGGCGCCTCCTTTCGACGGCATAGGGACCGTCTCTACCGACTTCACGCTGTCGGCGCTCCAGCCCGGCGCGGACTACTCGGCTCGAGGGTCTCTCCGGCACGAGCCTCGCGTGGTGGATTCGGCGCGGCTGGTCGCACGTCCGCTGACTGCGCGCTTCGATGTCGAAGGGTCGTTGGCGGGAGCCTCGGCGGAGACCGACCCGCTCGTTGCCGAAGCCGAAGTCGCGCTCGCTGCGGATCGACCGGCGCTCGACATGGGCACCGTCTTCGTCGAGGCCGAGGGAACGACCGCGCGCTGGCGGGCCAACCTGCGCCTGGAGCCCGGTACGCTCGCTGGTTCGGGCAACGTCGCCTGGGGCCCGGAGTTCAGGGTCGAGACGAGCGCCACGACCTTCGAAGGGCTCGATCTATCCGCTCTGGATTCCGTCTATCCGGCGACCCGCCTAACCGGCCGTCTCGAAGGCGACGTGCGGGGAGAAGCGCCGCAATCGCTGGACGGCGTCGTCGAGTTGGCCCTGGCCGGGTCGCGTTACGCCGAGTTGGATGTCGACACTCTCGCCCTCACCGCCGACCTGGCCGGGCAGACGGCCACCGGGACCGTGTTCGCGGTGACGAGCCAGGGGGAGGCGAGCTCGCGGTATTCGGTGGAGCTCGTGGACTCGGTGCTCCGCTTCGAGGCCGATTCCCTCTCTCTCCGTCGGGACGACGTCGGCGGGGCGTTCAACGGAAGGGCATCCGGGCGCTGGACCCTCTCAGATGTCCGCGCCGGAGACGTCGTCGCGTCCATTGATTCGGCGCGCTGGGGGTCCATCTCCCTCGCCCGCGGAGAGATCGGCGCCCGGCTCAGCGGAGACCGCATCGAAGGCGACGCCGAGCTCACGGCGGCCGGAGTTCTTCCCACCCCGCTCCGGCTCCGCGCCAACGCCGACGTGGATGGCCTCACGCCCGCCCAGGCGACGGGGCGGATCTCCCTCTCGGTCGCCCATGCCGAGACCGACTCCGTCTCGCGCCTCGACACGCTCCACGTCCAGGTCACCGCGGAAGAACCCGGCCGCTTCGCTCTGGAGGGGGTCCTTCAACCCACGGGAGGAGGGCGCATCGACATGGAGGGTTCTGCCACGGCGGTGGACGACTCCCTGTCCTTCGACGTGGCGGCGAGGGGGAGCATGGCCGAGGCCACCGCCTTGCTGGGCGGGGCGAGTCTCGACTCCCTCTACCTCACCGCGTCGGGTCGCCGGCTTGGAGTCCGCTGGGAGGGGGTGGAGGGGGACCTCGTTGTCGAGAACGCCCAGTGGCAGCGCCTCCGATCGGAGCGAGCCCTGGCTTCCATCGTCTACGATTCCACCGGCTTGAGGGTGGATACGCTGGACGTACGATCCAACGTCTTTTCCGCCTTCGGGACGGGACGCCTCCCGGCTGAGGGTTCGGGGGGGAGCATCGAGATCACCGCCGACATTCTCGACTTGGATCCGCTTCGTGAGCTGGGCGGCCTCGATGTCCTGGCGGCGGGAGACGGGACGGTGGAAGCGTCCCTGGCCGGGGCACTCGACTCCCTGGCCTGGCAGGCGGACATGGATCTCGAAGCCCTCGTTGTGAACGAGGTCCGCATGACGGGGGTCCGCTTCGACGGCGAGGGCGTCATCGCGGCGCCCTACGACCTGTTGTGGGGACTCTCCTCCACCGACATGCATTTGGCGTTCGATCGGATCCTGCTTCCCGATTCCGAGGTGAGCCGGGTGACTTTCGGTGCTTCGGGCGGCGCCGACAGCCTGCGTGTCGAAGCCGAGGCCATCGTCGACGAAGCCCGGCAGGCGTCGGCGATTCTCCATCTCGACCCCCGCCCAGAGGGCCGAAGGGCACGCATCGAGGACATCCGCTTCCGAATCGACGAAGACCAGTGGCGTCTCGTGGACCAAGCTGTCCTCCAATACGGCTCGGGCGTGTCGGTGGAGCCGGTCCTCCTCAGGGCGGGTGAGCAGGAGATCCGGCTCGAGGGGGGCGTTTCCGAGACCGGAGCCCTCGACCTCAACGCGCGGATGGACTCCACCGACGTATCCACGGTGGCCGACCTGGCGGGCCTCCCCCGGCTTCGGGGCTGGCTCTCTGGCCGCGTGCGCGTCCAGCGGACCACCGACTCGCCCGAGGCGTGGCTCGACATCGCCGGCGCGCTGCATCGGCAGGGCCGCCGACCGGGCCCAGTGGCGGTCCGGGTACGGGGGAACGGGCGGCGTATCCGTGGCGACATCGAGTTGTTCGATGCCAATCAGGGTGTGCTCCGCCTCACGGGCGGGGGCCTCATGCCCGGGGTGGGCATGGGGGAGGGAGTCGGCGAACCCAGTCTGGCGGCCATGACCAATGCGCCCCCGGAGGAGAAGGTATTCGGGCTGGTCTCCGACTCCCTCGACGTCCGCCTCGAGGCCGAGGCCTTCGATCTCCGGTGGACCGAGGCGTTCTTCACCGCCGACCTCCTGGCGACCATCGCCGGCCGACTCGACGGATCCATCGGCCTTACGGGATCGAGCGCCGATCCCGAACTGTCCGGCGCCATCCGCATGCGGGACGGGGCCGCCCACCCTACGGCCCTCGGAGTCCGATACGACGCCATCCGCATGACGCTGAGAGGAGACGGGACGGCGTTGGTCGTGGATTCGGCGCGAATCTCGGGATCGTCGGGCGTGGCAACCGCATCCGGGACGGTGGAGACCACCGGGGACATGCCCATCGACCTCGTCGTCGGTCTCGACGGGTTCCGCGCCATCCGCACGGACGCCTACTGGGCCGTCGTCTCCGGCTCCCTCGACGTGGAGGGTGTGGCGATGGCGCCGGTCATCAACGGGGACCTCCGCCTGGAATCCCTCGACGTCTTCCTCGACGAGAGGGTGACGTCGGGCGGCCTGGAGCCGGTGGAGCTCACCGAGGACGACCTCCGCATGCTCCGGGAGCGCTTCGGCATCGTGCCCGACCCTGCCCAGACCCGGAGGCCCTTCGCCGAGCGGATCACGGCCGACCTCGAGGTGGAGCTGGGTCGCGATTCGTGGCTTCGGAAGCGAACGAGCCCCGAGATGGCGGTGCCGTTCAGCGGCACCATGCAGGTGGAGCTGAGGCCGGCGGAGTTGCCGTCGCTGCAGGGATCGGTGGACGTCATCGCAGGTCGTGGCTTCGTCGAGCAGTTCGGCCGTCGCTTCGAGCTTTCCGCGGGCACGGTCACCTTCAATGGAGCGCCCGCGGAGACGCGCGTGGATCTCGAGGCGACGTACACCATCCCGTCCCGGGACAACCCCGACGACGCCGAGGTGACCATCATTCTCGAGGTCGCAGGAACCCAGGAGGACCTCAGCCTCACGCTCTCGTCGAACCCGCCGTTGGAGAACGCCGACATCGTCTCCTACATCGCCACGGGACGGCCGGCGGCCGGAAGCCTTTCGTTCGAAGGTGAGAGCGGCGGAGGTGGTCTCGTGGCGGCGGGTGCGGACTTCGCCCTCAGCCAGATGACCTCCCTCATCGAGACGGCGGCAGCGGGAAGCGTGGGTCTGGACGTCGTGGAGATCCGCCGAGAGGGTCTCAGGCAGGCGACCCTCGTGGCCGGGAAATACGTCACGCCCCGGCTGTACGTGGGCTTTGCCCAGCCCATCTCACTGCAGGAAGGCAACGGACTCTCCTTCGGCTCGGAGGGACGGTCGGAGTTGGAGGTGGAGTACGAGGCCTGGCGGTGGCTGCTCCTCAACGTCGAGGGGTCTGGCTCCAGCGTCCGCTTCTTCCTCAGGGGACGCCGTGCGTACTGATCGTCGGGGAGGGCACCCAGCGCACCACCGCCAGGGATGGCGCCGAGCGTACTCCCGTCGGGGAGGGCTCCGAGAGTCTCACGGTCGGTTGCCGAGGCCCGTCGTGCTCTTCGTCGTGTACGCGGCCGTGGTCCTTGGCCTGGCTGCAGTGCCCAGGGCCGGAGACGCCCAACAGTCGGACGGGCCGTCCCTCTTCCTGGTCGACACCGATACCCGTATCGAGAAGCTGAAGTGGTCCTTCCCGTCGGGATCGGCCTTGCCCACGTCCCGCCTGGAGAGCCAGATCGCCGTGCGGGGGCCGGGGTCGCTCACGTGGGCGAAGAAGGTCTTCGACTTCATCCCCTTCGTGTCCAGCCCGGAGTACGCCGCCTTCAGTCCGGTGGTTCTCCAGCGGGACGTAGTCCGCCTACGCCGACTCTTCACCGATGCGGGCTTCCCCTCGGTGGCCGTGGATTACGACGTCGTCCTCGACACCACCGTGAACCGGGTGTCGGTGACCATGATCGTGGATCAAGGGGCGCCGCTGACCATCGACACGGTGGTGGTGGAGTGGGGAGACGGTGCCCAGGACGGAGACGGCGGAGGCGTGGGGTCCGCGGCGGTCGTCCCCCCGGACCTCGAGGGCGAGTGGGCGTCGTTCCGCTCGTCCCTGGCCGACGCCAGGGGTCGGCGGTTCAGCCAGGAGGAGCGTTCGCGACTCCTTCAGGAAACCACGAACTGGTTCTCCGACCGTGGCTATCCCTGGGTGGAAACGGCGCTGGCACGTGCTGACACCACCGGAACCGAGGTCGCGGTTTCGCTGGAGGTGCGCTCCGGGGCGCGGGCCAAAGTCGGGGAGATCCGAATCGAGGGGAACGAGCGTCT
>CALJKZ010000146.1 GCA_937983085.1 uncultured Gemmatimonadales bacterium | reverse complement strand
GGGGACGCACTGGCTGGCGACCCGGGCCGACGACGCGTACCGCGCCGAGGTGGCCATCAAGCTCCTCAGCGGTACCACCGAACCTGCCGTACGGGCACGCTTCGAGGCGGAGCGTCAGATCCTCGCCACCCTGGACCATCCCAACATCGCGCGACTCCTGGACGGGGGGACGACCGAGGACGGCACGCCGTACGTGGTCATGGAATACGTGCAGGGCGCGCCCATCGACGCGTACTGCACCGAGAACGCCCTCACCGTCACCGAGCGGCTCGAACTCTTCCGCCAGGTCTGCCAGGCCATCCAGTACGCCCACGCGGCGCTGGTGGTTCACCGCGACATCAAGCCATCCAACATCCTCGTGGACGACCGCGGGGTGCCCAAGCTGCTCGATTTCGGGATCGCGAAACTGCTCAAGGGCTCGCTCCTCGACACGAGCCCGGACACGCGGACGGGCAATCATCCGCTCACACCTCAGTATGCCAGCCCGGAGCAGATTCGCGGGGAGACGTGCGCCACCGCCGCCGACGTCTATGGCCTCGGCGTCCTGCTCAACGTCATGCTCACCGGGGCTCTTCCGTACCGCCTCACCTCCAGCGACCCCATGGAACTGGCCCACCACGTCTGCGAGGTCGAGCCCCGCCCGCCGAGCATGACGGTCCTCGAGACCGCGCCGAGCGGTGAGGACGCGGAGGCACGTCAGCTGAGTCGGCACCTCGAGGGCGACCTCGACAACATCGTGCTCATGGCGCTCCGGAAGGAGCCGCGGCATCGCTACGGGTCGGCCGAGGAGCTGGCCGAAGACGTGCGACGTCATCTGGAGCGACATCCCGTCTCCGCGCGCCCGGCAACACTCCGATATCGACTCGGCCGCTTCGTCAGCCGACATCGGTGGGGGCTCGGTGCAGCGGCCGCCTCCGTGCTCCTCCTTCTCGGCGCCACGGCGTTCTCCTTCGTGCAGATGCGACGGGCGGTAGCCGCCAGTGAGATCGCCGAACAGGAGCGTGCACTGGCCGTCGTCCAAGCGCTTCGGGCAACCTTGGCCGCCGCCGCGTCCCGCCTCGACGCCGGCGAGCCCGGCGCAGCCACGGGACTTCTCGCGTCGGTGCCTGAGCAGGACCGGGGGTGGGAGTGGACGTACCTCCAGGGCACCACGCAGGCGTCGGTCTCCGTGGTGGACCTCCCTCCGGACGTGGTGACGGCCCGTCTGAGCAACGACGGGCACTCGGTCATCGGTGTCCACGCGGACGGGACCGTCCGCTGGCGAAATGCGGTGCTGGGTGACGTCGAGCACGAGCTTCGCCTCGGCGTCGAGGGTTCCGTGCTCCACGCTGGGCTCTCTGCGGGGGGCGCGCGCGTCTTCGTGGCTCATGGAGAGCGAGGGGAGCGGCTCACCTCGTGGGCGCTCGTCCCCGGAGAGGCACCTTCGCAGATCGGCGAGACCTGGCTGGAGGCCGCGGTGGTCGGGCTCACGGTGTCGGAGGACGGACGCAGCGTCCTTGCCGAAACCGCCGAGCGCACCCGGCTCATCGGTCCCGACGGGACGGATCGGCACTGGGAGGGAAGTTTCTCCACCGGGGCCGCGGTGGCTTCGACGGAAGCCGTCGCGGTTCAGCTCCTCGGCGATACCGCGCTCTCCTATCGCGTTCTCGACCCCCACCGACCCGGGGACTCCACGTCGCCCGTAGGCAGAGACGTGTTGAGTGCCGCTCTGGAGATGTCGGGAGCGACGCTGTACACCGGCGAGACGGACGGGCACATACGCGTGCGGGACGTGCCCTCCGGCCGGGTCGTGGATCGGCTGCGGGCGAGTGCCGGCCCGCCGTCTGCGTTGGCGCTCAGCCCCGACGGCTCGCGCCTCGCGTCGGCCATGGGGAGTGGGGACATCTACGTCTGGGACGTGGCATCGAGGTCGGTGGAAGCGGTCTACCAGGGACCGGGCGACGTGCGCGCTCTTTCCTTCGACGCTTCAGGGGAGGCGGTGGCGGCGGTCGGGGCCGGACGAGGGATGTGGATCTGGGACTCGCGCCGTGCGGCACTCATGAACGCGCCCGGCGCCGCGGCGCGGTATGGAGCGGCCGGGGAACAGGCGTGGGTCGCGTCGGCCGCGGGCGCGTTGCGGTTGGTGGACCACCCTACCGGCGAGCTGTACGACGTCAGGGAGACGGGCCTCGACGACGTGTCGGGTCTCGCCGTGTCGGCCGAGGGAGAGGTGCTGGCCATCCTGGCCGGAGGCAGGGTGACGTGGCACGACGCGACTCATCCATGGCGAGGCATCTCCGCCCTCGATCAGGACGCGGTTCACGGCTCCGCGCCGGTCGTCGCATTGGATCAGAGTGATCCGGGGAGGCGCATCGTCACCCTCGACGACGAAGGGGTTTGGGCGGTCTGGGACGCCGAAGGTCGCGGCCTGGTGGCGACGGGGGGTGTGGAAGGCGGTCCGGTTGCGGTTGCCATCTCACCGGATGGACGCGCAGTCGCTGCGGCTGCCGAGGAGGGCGTCGTCGTGTGGAACGCCCGCACGGCGGAAGAGCGTCGGCGCCTCATGCGGCCGGATCGATCTCCCACCGCCCTCTCGTTCGGACCCGATTCCCGTCGACTCGCCGTCGCATGGGCCGATGGGTCCATCCGACTCACCGATCTTCGAAGCGGGGAGGAGTCGGAGGCGTCGTTGCCCCACCGAGGACCCATCACGGCGTTGACCTTCAGCCCCGATGGTCGACGCCTCGCCTCCGGCGGTGGGGACGGCTCCGTCTGGATCTCGGATCCGGCCACGGGAAGTCCCATCCTCGAGCTGCGGGGCCACGCGGCGGCGGTGACCGAGGTCGTGTTCTCCCCGGACGGCGAGCGACTTCTCACATCCGACCGGGCCGACGTCACGAGGATCTGGCTGGGGGAAGGAACGGACGCCCGGGCCGAGGCCTCGGAGCGTCTTCGTGTGGGCCGCCTCGACATGGACGCCGTGGTGCGCGAGGAGCTGTCCGTGACCCCCGACCCGCAGGCGTTGAGCCGCCGGATCCGGTCCGATCCTCGCTTCACCCCACGCGAGCGCATCGCGGCGCTGCAGCTCACCCTCGATCCGTCACCTCCGCCTCTTTCCTTCGCGAGGGACCCCTTCGATGGCTTCGCCTGGGAGTCGGACGGGTCCGACGGGCATGTCCGGGTACCGCCCCACGAATCGCTCCGCATGACGTCCCGCTTCACCGTCGAGGCCTGGGTGCAGCCGTACGCACTACCGAGCGGGCTCCTGGACTACGGGGTCGTCTTCAACAAGGAAGGCGAGTATCAGGTGGTGCTCAGTGGGGAGGGGGAGATCTGGTGGATCATCGCCGGACCCGACGGATGGGACGAGCCGTGGAAGCGGGCCCGGTACCGCACGGCCGCCGGGGTCTGGACCCATATCGCCCTCGTCCGGGACGGTTCGACGGTCCGCCTGCTCGTGAACGGGCGGGTGGCGGAAGAGAGGGCCGTACCGGCCGTCATGGGCGACCATCATCCCGCGATGGACGACTTCCGCATCGGCGGTCGCCAGCACACCCCCACGGGCTTCCGGGGTCGCATCGACGAGGTGAGAATCTGGGCCGTGGCCCGTTCCCCCGAAGAGATCCGAGCCGGCATGCGTGCCCGGATCCCCGCCGACGCCGAGGGCCTTCTGGCGGCGTGGTCCTTCGACGAGGGGGCAGGTTCGCGGGCCTCCGACGTGACGGGGCGACACACGGGTACGGTGGTGGGTGGTCGATGGAGCCCCACCACCCGCTGAGCAGCTGCCGGGAGGTCTCCGCTTCGGCCCCGGCTCAGGGCGCGACGGCCGGCCTCACGTCGGAGTCGGCGAGGAAGTCGCGGGTGATGTCCTCGGCGGACCCACGATCCAGGTAGCCGAGGCGCTCCAGGTACTCGTCGATCTTTCCGGTGAAGACGTAGCTGTAGTGGAGCGGGATGGCGTCGGGCTCGCTCTCGTTCACGTACCGGATGAGGGAGCTGGTGCAGTTGTGGAGGGCGGTGTGGTACCAACGGGGCGACTGTGACAGGGCGTCGGTCTCGGCGGTCATCTTGGCGAAGATGCGGGCCTGGTACTCGACGGGGATGTCCAGCCGATAGCGACGGAGCGGGTAGTCGAGGTACTCGACCCGCCGACGAACCAGGTCGGCCTCCTTTGCCCAGATATGGGTGACCTCGAACTCGCGCAGCATCCCACGGACGATGGAGTATTCCTCGTGGGATTCCCGGCGGGTCTCCACCGAGAGCCCCAGCCACCGGTCGTCTCCGTACGAGTCGTCGAACTCGAAGACGAGGAAGGTGTGGGCGATGAGCCCGACGCCGTCCAGCGCCTGCTCGTACAGCCACATCCCCACGACGTCGTCGGGTCGGTAGTCCCGGTCGAAGTATCGCTTCGCGGTTATGGAGTCGCGGGTGTAGGTCCAATCGCGCACGTCGGTGAGTGCGATTCTTCCATCAGGCCGTTGAACCACGCCCGCCAGAACGGCGACGTCTTCGTCCCACTCACGGTCGAGGGATGGACGTCGGGGCGCCACCAGGACCAGGTAGCCGAGGACCATCAGGGCCGTCGAGCCACCCACGACCCGACGGACCCGGGGCCAGCGGGACCGAGATGGGGCGGAGGAATTCGGGGGCGCGGACATGGCGGTGGGTGGCGCCTCAGGGCAGATCGATTTCGCGGACCAGTAGACCGGTTGTCGAGACCCGCACCTCGAAGCGGGCCGGCCGGTCCACCTCGATGTACGTGGCCGACCCGTACTCGGCGTCCACCAGACCGGAGAGGAAGGCGAAGCGCTCCACGAGGTCGAAGAGGTCCACGGGCTTGTCGCTCTTCAAGGAGTGGACGGTGCGCGGCCGGGTCCGTTCGTCTTCGATGTCCAGATACCGCCCGGTGAGCCGATCGAGCTCGTACTGGGTGTGGAGCCCGATGAGGTTGCCGACGTACCGCCACTTCAGGATGTGGGCATCGACGAGGAGTTGCTCGCCTTGAACCGCCAGTGTCGTATCCCGGCCGTCGGCGAACTCGACGAAGGCCTGGAACGACGCCGGCCCCGTGGGAAGCGTGGTGACCGTGGCGGCCACCTCTTCGCGGGTGAGGGCCCGGTAGCCCTGGGTCGATGCAGCCAGCGTCGCGGCAAGGGCCGCCAGGGAAAGACACAGGGCAGCTCCTCCCGATCGCCCCGCCGTCCCCATCCATCGCTTCTTGCGGTACGCCCCTCGCGCGAGAACGAGGAAGACCACGCTGAACACCGCGAATGCCACGGCGACGGCGAGCAATCCTCCCATCAGGCGAGGCAGACCCGGTTCCGCCCTGTCTCCTTCGCCTTGTAGAGGGCGTCGTCCGCTTTACCCACCAGTTCCTTCAGGGTGGTCCCGTGCCCCGGAGCCGTGGAGACCCCGATGCTGATGTTGACGCCGATGCTCACGTCGTCGAGGACGAAGGTGTGTTGCTCGATGGCCTGGCGGATCCGCTCGGCCGCCATGTGCGCTCCGGTCTGATCGGTCTCGGCGAGGTAGGTGATGAACTCCTCGCCCCCGTACCGCGCGGACACGTCGGCGCTGCGGATGCAGTGGCGGATGATGCCGCCCACCTCGGCGAGGACGTGGCTGCCCATGAGGTGTCCGTGCGTGTCGTTCACGGACTTGAACCGATCCAGGTCCATCATGAGAACGGAGAGAGGCAGCTCGTACTTGAGGCATCGCTCCAGCTCCTGCTCGAACGCGACGAAGAGCGATTCCTTCGTGAGCAGCCCGGTGAGCTGGTCGTAGGAGATTCGGTCGCGGACTTCGGCGTGGAACTTCGCCTCGATGGCGTCGAGGACCACGAACTTCAGGATGGTGTCTCCCACCTGGATCTTGTCCCCGTCCTGCAGGTGGACGGAGTCGATCTCCTCTCCTTCGACGAACGTGCGGTTGGTGCTCTTGAGGTCGCGGAGCTTGTAGACGGGCTCGCCACCGGGGTCGGTGCCGTGAAAGTCGATCTCGGCGTGTTTGCGCGACGCCCGGTCGTCGGGCAGCCGGGTGTGGACGTCTTCGCCGCGACGGAAGGTCATGGCGCGCTGCCTCAGCCGCAACTCGCGGCCGGTCTCGTGACCTCGGAGAACGCTCAGGGCCGCGTGGCGGACCCGGTCGGGGTCCTCGAAGGGCGACCCCCGGATGACGAGTGTTCTACCTGCGTCCATGGGAGGCCCGGCCGTCAGGAACACCCCGGATAGACGACGGTCCGCCCGAAGCTCTCCCACTCTCCACAGCGCTCCCCTCCCTGCCATTGGCCGCGCTCGGCGAGCCGGCCTCGTGCCCAAAATGCCTCGTAGGCGCCGTGAAGCTGGCCGTCCACGTACATCTCGCGAAGGGACAGGTTGCCGTTCTTGAAGTAGGTCTCGGAAGGTCCGTGGAGCTTGCCGTCCACATACGTCTCCTTCGTGGCC
>CALJKZ010000145.1 GCA_937983085.1 uncultured Gemmatimonadales bacterium | reverse complement strand
CTGCGACCGCCGGCTTAGAAGGCCGATGCTCTATCCAGCTGAGCTACAGGCGCTGGGCGACCACGGGGGTCGGCGCTGAACATATACGACGTTCGGAGGATCAGGTACCGTCGCTTCGGCCTGCCAGATCCAACCCACCGCGGGTCTCCATGAACCGGTGCTGGGAGTCGGGCTCCGTACCGTGGGATCGCTCGAACGCCCCGTCGGAACGCAGGGTCCACGCGTGCGGGTCGTCGAGCTGCGCGTCGAGCACAGCCCTCAGCAGGCCGCGGGCCGCGGGGTCGTCCACGGGGGTGACGACTTCCACCCGTCTGCGCAGGTTGCGCGCGCGCCAGTCGGCGGAACCGATGTAGTACTCGCTCTGGCCGGCGTTCTCGAAGTAGTAGACCCTGGAATGCTCCAGGAAGCGGCCGAGGATGCTGCGGACCCGCACCGACTCGGAGAGCCCCGGAACGCCGGGTCGGAGCGTGCAGATGGACCGCACGATGAGGTCCACCTGGACTCCCTTCCTCGACGCCTCGTACAGGGCGCGAACCACCTTCCGGTCGGCAAGGCCGTTGAGCTTGGCCTGGATTCGGGCGAAACGCCCTGCTTCGGCCTGCTCGATCTCGCGGGCGATCATCCGCTCGATGCCCTGGACGAGAGAGTGGGGCGCGACGAGCAGCCTTCGGAACTGCTTCTCGGGCGGCCCCGCGCCTCCGGTGAGTTCGTTGAAGAAGTCGTTGAGATCTGCGCCGAGATCTGGATCGGCCGACATGAGGCCGAAGTCGGTGTAGAAACGCGACGTGGTGGCGTTGTAGTTGCCGGTCCCGATGTGCACGTAGCGTCGGATGCCCTCGGCCTCCCTCCGGATTACGAGGGCGGTCTTCGCGTGCGTCTTGTACCCCACCACACCGTAGACCACCCGGGCCCCCTCGTCGGCCAGGCGTTTCGTCCAGTGGATGTTGCTTTCCTCATCGAAGCGGGCCTTCAGCTCGACGAACACGGAAACGTCTTTGCCGCACGCGAGCGCTTCGAGGAGGGCGTCCATCACCGGGGAACGACGTCCCGTCCGGTACAGCGTGAGCTTGATGGCGACCACACCCGGATCCCTGGCGGCTTCGTCCAGAAACCGCCCCACGGTGGCCTCGAAGTCGTGGAACGGGTGGTGACAGAGGACATCACCCTCGGCGAGAAGGTCGAAGATGGTGCCGGATTCCGGCAGAAGGGGGTGGGCCGTATAGGAGGGATATACGCCTTCGGGCACATCCAGATCGCATAGCTCCACGACCCCCGTCAGATCGACCATCCCCGGGAGTTCGTACACATCCGAGGCGTCCACCGTGGCCCCGTCGATGGTCTGGTCGTCTCGGATGGAGTTGAGGATGAAGGCCTGGAACTCCCGCGGCATCCTCGTCTCCACCTCCAGACGAATGATGGGCTTGTAGGGACGGGCCTCCACCTCGTCCTGGACGTCCAGCAGGAGCGAGCCCGAAGAATCCTCGTCGATGTCCACGTCACCCACCCGACTCGCCCGGAACGCATACGCGCGCCCCACCTCGGCCGAGGAGAAGAGCAGGTCGACGTTGGCGGCGATGACCCGCTCCACCGGGATGACGTCACGCGAGTCGGGGACCGGGACGAAGCGGCTCACGCTGTCCGGAATCGGGACGTACCCGTGCTCAGCCTTCCCCTCGGCCCCACGTCGGAGTGAAACCGCCAGGGCGAGCCCGAGGCTGATGAGCCTGGGAAAGGAGCGCCCTGGTCCCGACGACATGGAAAGCGGCGTGATGAGCGGGAAGATCTCTTCGGTGAACCGCTCCCGCAGCCGAGCCTGCCGGCTTTCGTCCAGGTCGTCCCACGCGACGATCCGCACGCCGCGCTCTGCGAGCGCCGGCTGCAGGGCGTGGTGGAAACACGCGTACTGACGGGCCAGAAGCGCCCGCACCCTCACCGCCACCAGGTCGAGGAGCTGCTCGGGCGAGAGGTCCTCGTAGGCATCGGCCTTCCCCCGGGCAGCCTCTTCCTTGAGGCGACCCGTTCGAACGACGAAGAACTCGTCCAGGTTGCTGGAGAAGATGGAGAGAAAGCGGAAGCGCTCGAGGAGCGGGATCGAATCGTCTTCGGCCAACTCCAACACGCGCTGATTGAAGTCGAGGATGCTGAGCTCGAGGTCCAGATAGTCGTCGGCCCCCTTGCCCGGCTCGAGGTCGTCGTCGCGGGGCTCGAGGGGGAGGACGCGCGGGGGATCCTTCGACTGGGGAACGTCGGCGAGCAACCGCTCACCGATCTCCGACCTCACCAGCATGAGCATGGTGGAGATGAGCCCCGGATCCCGCAGCCGCGGACCTCCCAACCTCTGCATGAGCTCCACCACGGGGATCCAGATGAAGCCCGTGGGCTGGACGTCGGGGGACAGCTCGTGGAGCCACACCTCCAGGTCCGACCCGCTCGTGCGCGCCGCGGCGAAGCCGACCAGGTCGAGATCCGCTCCCTCGGGCTCGACGCCTGTGAGGTCGGCGAGATACTCGCGGGCGATGTCCTCGCCGGAGCCCCGCGACGTCGGGAGGACGAGGCCGTCCGCACCCTCCACCACGGCCACCTCGGAACCATGCGTCAGCATGAGGGCCACCTGCACGTCCTGAGGGATGGCCGGGCCCGGACCGTTGCTCGGAACCAGGGCCGATCGCACGCGTCGAATGGTGTCCAGCCCGTCGCTGGTGAATCCGTGATCCTCCCTGAGCCGGTCGCCCAGCTCTTCAAGCGTCACCTTCCCGCTGGTGAGCTCGATGAGCGTGATCTCCTGGAACTCGCGCGCAGCTCCCGGAGCATGGGCAATGACCTCGTCGAAGGCGATGCGGTGGGTCGCCCGTCCGAAGCGGCCGGACTTCAACTCGCGGGTCTCGCGGTCGATGTCCATGGCGGCCTGGGGCCGTAGGGCCGCCGGCTCGACGATCTGGCGCACCCGCGCGGCAATCTCCGAATCGCCGGCCAGGGTTTCGTAGAGGCCGCCCACCATGGGGGTTTCGAAGGTCTCGAGCTCCACCACCCCCTGGAGGCTCACCTCCCGATTGATGGACAACTTGAGAACCTGATGGCCGCGAGCCTCCGACCGGATCCGCAGGGTGATGTCCCGCTCCGCCAACGCTCCGTCGACGGTGTCGAAGTACGTGTCGCGAAGGAGGCGGTACCCCGGCGTCGTGGTCCACATGCCCAGCGGGCGGCGCTTCCCGGCGAGGGCCAGGAAGCGGGCGGTGTCCGGCACCGGGACGTTGAGCCGACGAATCACCTGCTTCCCCTCGTAGGATGGTAGACCGCGATGTGTGCGTCGTCTCCGTTCTGCTCGTCGGCGATGTACACGACGCCGTCGCGCCCGAGGGCCAGACCTTCGGGCTGAGGATGCCGGTCCCGTGGCAGCACGGCTCCAGCGAGGACCGTCCCTCCCCGGTTCACTTCCAGGATGCTCTCCGTGACCGCTGAGAGAAGCAGCCACGTCCCCTCGTCGGTGACGGCCACCGCGCTGGGTTGGAAGCCCGGCTCCAGCCCGAACGCCGGGAGGTCGGCTCGGCGGATGCCGACGGCGTTCGGGGCCCCGCCCGCGACAGGAAGGGAGTAGAGGGTGATGGGATCGTCGGCGCGGTCGGTCCGCTTGCACGCCAGGAGAAGCGCCTGGGCGTCGGCATCGTAGTCCAAGCCCTCCACCTCACATGCGGACCCGACGCCCGTGTCCGTCACCCGGTAGGGGACATCGGCACCGTCCGCCCCTTCCCGGAATTCATAGAGGAACCCGGTACTCGATACGAGGAAGAGGCGCTCCCCGACGGCGGCGATCCCCTCGAAGTCGTCGAGGACGTTGCCACTCCCGAGGTCGAATCGCTTCCCGACCTCCCCTGCGACGGGGTCGATCTCGTAGACGCGCCCCCGCTCGTCGTCGTGTCCGAGCAGTCGCCCACCCACGGTCAGGGCCAGGCCCGAGATCTCGTCGAGCCGACCGGGGAGATCGAAGCGGGCGTCGGGTTCACTGAAGTCGTAGCGGGAAAGTACCGGAGTGCCCGCGGCCCCCTCCGCCGTCGCCACCGAACCATCCGCGTTCGGCTGAGCTTCCGAGGCCGTTGTGGACCCTACCTCCACGGGCACCGCCTCCCCCGAGGGCACGTCGGCCTCACCCCCCGAATCTTCATTCGGAGCCCCTCCCGGGGGCCCACAAGCCACCAGGACGGCCGTGAGCAACTCGACGTACCTCACGTCCTCGGCTTCAGTCCCTTGAGGGAGCGGAACTCGGCAGCCGAAATCGCGCCCCCGTGTCCCTCCCTCATTCGATCCATCAGGGCGCCTTCCGAGGTCGGGTCGTCGAAGCGCGCGACGTAGATGAGCATCTGGCCACGGGCGGTCGGCTCGATCTCCACCAACTTCCAGCGGACCGAGAGCTCCGTCAGAGCGGCATCTACGTAGGCCTGGGCCTCCTGGGCGTTGGCGGAATGGACGATGATGAGGGCGTTGGCCCGCTTCCTCTTCTTCTTCTGTCGCTCTTCGGTGATGTGTCGCTCGAAGCGGACGGCGCGCTCGGCGATGTCTCGGATTTCCGAAACGGAAACGGCCTCGAGGACGGCCCGATCGCCCACCTGCACCGCGGCCAACGCCGTGTGGGGTCCGGCCAGGACGTCACCCACGGGCATCGAGCCGTCGCGGCTCTGCTGGTCCGCGTAGACGTTCCCGAAGTTGGTGAACCAGAGCACGGCGATGACCAGGTTGAAGATGACCGACAGGGTCAGAGCGATACCCAGGGCCTGAACTCCCGAAGCCAATCCGACGCCGATGGCGAGGAATACGTACACCGCGTCCTTGGTGTCCTCCAGCGTCGTGCGGAACCGCACCGCCGCGACGATGCCCGCAAGGGAGAACGCCAGCGCCACGCTGTTCTGGACGATCATCACGATCCCGGTGACCGCCACCGGAAGAATGAGCAGCGTGTGGACCACCGACTCGTCGTAGCCCCGCCGCCGCCGGGTGATCATGTAGACGAGGGTGACGGGGACCATGATGGCGAGGGCGCCGAGCATGGACAGACCGGCGACGACCGCCCCCGACCACGGACCGGCGTTCACCTCCTGACCGATGGGCGGAGCGGCGACACCGAATGCCTCCTCCAGCCCCGTTCCGAGCTGATTCAGTCGGGCGCCCGACACCACCTCGCGGATGGACGGCACATACTGGACGAGAAGCACCAGAACCGCGGCGAAGAGCACGTAGTAGACCACGACCGGACCGAGGCCCTGGCCACGAAGGCCCTTGGTTCGTGTGGAAGCCATGCACGTCCGCAGATGGGGTTCGAGGCCCCCGTCAGGGGCCGCAGCGCCCAATGATGCGCTCGGCGACGGACGAAGAGCAACCCGTCGCTGGACAAAGACGCCGGCCGTCGGGTACTCTGTGGCCGGACCCGATGCACCCGAGGAAGACCATGGATCGACGCTCCATTCCCGCCGCCCTCCTCGCCGCCCTCCTGATTCCCGTCGGTTCGGCCGCTCAGGAGGTCGTCCTTCCCACCCCCGCCGAGTATGCGGAGCGTGCGGAGGCTGCCGAGAACGCACCCCTCTTCCAGTCCCACGAACCCATTCGGATGACACTCCGAACGGACATCGAGTGGCTCCGCGACGAGCGCAACGATTCGGTGGAGGTGGAGGGCACGCTCACCTTCATCGACATGGACGGCAGCGAGGTCGTGAAACCCGTCGATACGCGGACCCGCGGCAACTTCCGCCGCAACAAGCGCAACTGCAACTTCCCGCCCCTCAGGCTCGACTTCCCTACGAGTCAGATGGAGGGGACGGTCTTCGAGGGCCAGGACAAGCTCAAGCTGGTGACGCCCTGCAACGACGGGAGCGACAACTACCAGAACTACGTCTTCGACGAGTACCTCGCGTACCGGATCTTCAACGAACTGACGCCGCAGAGCTTCCGGGTCCGCCTGGTGGAGATCACCTACGTGGACATCGAGGACGACTACGACACGCGTACCAAGTTCGGCTTCCTCATCGAAGACGAGGATCGGATGGCCGAGCGCGCACGGGCCACCCATCAAGACGTGAGCCAGTTCGCCCCCCAGCGGGCCTGGGCCGAGTATTCGGTGCTGGTGGCCATGTTCAACTACATGATCGCCAACGTCGACTGGTCCCCCGTCTTCTTCCACAACGTGAAGCTGATCCGGACGGAAGACGGACGCTTTCTCACGGTTCCCTACGACTTCGACTTCTCAGGGCTGGTCAACACGCGGTACGCTACGGTGGCTCCCGGCCTCCAGAACAAGATTCGCAGGGTCACGCAACGGCTCTACCGGGGATTCTGTCGACCGGAACTCGGCTACGCGGCCGCCACCGCGCCGTTCTCCGCCGCCCGACCGAACATCGAAGCGATGATTACAGAGTTCGGAGCCCTCGGATACGAGCGCTTCGACGAGGACGACGCGGAAGACATGCTCGACTTCTTCGAGGACTTCTGGAAGGTGGTGGACGACCCCGAGGAGTTCGAGGACGAGATCGTGGACGACTGTCGCGACATGACGACGGGCCGATGAACCTCCCCCTTTCCACCCCGTCGACATGCCCGGCGTGAACCGGGCGACCCAACTCAAGGCACAGCGGCGCGTCGAACAGGGTCTGGCCGAAATGGTCGGGCTGGTGCGGGGCGTCATCGCCGATGGGGACGTTTCCACCGAGGAGGCCGAGCGCCTGTCGGACTGGGCGAAGGAGAACCCGGAGATCGCCACCCGCTATCCCGCCAACCTCCTGGCGCGGCGGCTTGAACGGATCTTCATGGATGGCCGCGCCGACAAGCGTGAGCGCCAGAGACTGGCCTCGATGTTGAGCCAGCTTGCGGAGAATCCGTCGGGCTTCGGGGGCGGATATCCGCTGGCCACCGACCTCCCCCTCTCCGATCCGCCCCCGGACATCGTGTTCGAAGGCCAGACCTTCGTCTTCGGTGGGGAGATGGCCTACGGACCGCTCCACGCCTGCGAGCGGGAAGTGCGGGAACGGGGAGGGATCTGCGAGCGGACGGTGAATCGCAGGACGGACTACGTGGTCATCGGCGCCATCGCTGCCTCGGACTGGTCACAGGCCGAGTTCGGCGGCCTCATCGACGAGGTTATCCAGTATGGGGAGCGCGGCGTCCCCATCGCCGTCATCACGGAAGAGCACTGGGCCGACGCCTTGGCCTGACGGGGCCTCGCCCCGGCGTCAGCGTACCAGCCGGATCCCCGCCAACTCCGTAAGCGCGCCCAGCGTGGTCTGCGCCGCATTGAAGCCGAGCATGAAGTCCCGATCCGAGAACGTCTCGAAGAGGTCGGTGGGCTGGTGCCAGTGTGGATTCGCGCCATTCCCGGTCTCGTACAGGCGACGATTCTCCCGCAGACTCACCGACGGGGTGAGGTCCATGAACGGGGTGGAGTCGGTATTGCTCATAGCGTTGCTGAGGACCGCCGGGTAGTCGGTGGCATGCATGCGGTTCGCGTTGATGAGGGCGAGTCCGAGCTGAGCCGACTCGTCCGCCATCTCGGAGACGAGCTGGTACTCCACGTCGACATCGGCGTCCAGGGCCTGCTGGGAGGTCACCGGATTGCCGTGGTCCCAGAGCATCATGTCGTGCTGGATCATGCCCATCCAGCGCGGCTCCGGATACCGGCCCGAGCCCGGCGGGTCTTCGATCCCCTGAAGCTCGGCGCGCTGCTCCACGTACGCCCGTGCCCCCTGGAGCCCGGTCTCCTCGTTGTTCCAGAGCGCGAAGCGGATGGTCCGGTCCGATACGATGTCCTCGGAGGCCAGGACGCGCGCGATCTCCATGACCAGGGCGGTACCCGATCCGTCGTCGTTGGCGGCCTCCCCACCCCCACGACCGTCCATGTGGGCTCCGATGATGTACATCTCGTCAGGCCGCGTGGCACCGACCAAGGTGCCGAACACCTGGTCGCGGGGCTCGGGCGAGTCCCCCACCCGCCGCGCGAACGTGTAGTGCACCCGCTCGGTCTCGTATCCCCAGCCGCGCAGCCGTTCCTCGATCCAGTCGTTGGCGGCACGGTTGCGGGCGGTTCCCTGCTCCCGGTCGCCGAACTCGGTGAGTCCACGGAGGAGTGCCTTGTACGACTCGAAGTCCAGGCGGCGGACGATCTCCTGGCGCATGCTGTCGGCCGCCGTCATCGGTACCCCTCCGAGAATGCGCCGCACGTTGCGTCGAAGCTCGGGGGGATCACTGATGCGCTCCTCCTGGGCTCCCGGGTTCTGGGCAGAGCCGGGAACAGGGACGACTACGAGGAGGGCCGCTGCGACGATGACGGCGAGACGCGCGTGCATGGGAGGCCTTGGAAGGAGGCACGGAGGCGGTGGTGGAGCCGGCAACATCCGACTGAACCTTCCGGGCGGCAAGACGCCAGGAGGAGCGGCGCGGGATCAGAAGACCAGGGAGGTCTCCAGCGTGATGGCGCGGTAGACGTAGTAGCTGTCCACGGCGACCGGTCCGTATCGAACCCAGGCGACCACGCCGCCGAAGGGAAGCACGGGC
>CALJKZ010000144.1 GCA_937983085.1 uncultured Gemmatimonadales bacterium | reverse complement strand
GCGAGCATGCGCCGTCGACCGCGCGAGGAGACCGCGCTGTACGACAAGGTCGACGCCGTCCTCGACAAGATCTCCGCGGAGGGGATGTCGTCGCTCACCGACGACGAACTCAAGCTTCTCGACGAGGTGTCGAAGAAGCATCGCACCAACTGACGACGCCGCGTCTCCCGCGGCGCACTCTCAGAGGATCTCCATGAAGTCGAACGTCACCCCGCCGCGCCCGTTCGCCCCGGCTTCACGACGTCGCCCCCCGGTCGGCCGACGCTTCGTCGTCCTGGTCCTCACGGGATGGACGGCGGCGTGTGCCAGCCCGTCTTCGTCTCCCGTGCCCGCGCCGGAACCGGTACCGGCGCCCGCGACGGGTGGCAACGACGTGGTCGAGGTGGCACCCGACGCACCCGGCGCGGACGCCGACGCTCGCGGCCAGCGGGAGAGGCCGGTGGTCTACGGTGTCGATCTCGACACGATCCAGGCGGGGCGGTTCGACCAGGGGAAGATGTGGACCTTCGAGTTCCCGCCCACCGAGTACTTGGCTGAGACGTACGGATTCCGTCCCGACGACGCCTGGCTGGAGAAGGCTCGCCTCGGGGCGCTCAGGATTCCCAACTGCTCTGCGTCGTTCGTGTCACCCCACGGGCTGGTTCTCACCAACCACCACTGCGCGCGCGAGTACGTGAGTCAGGTGTCGGCGCCCGGCGAGGGCCTCCTCGACGACGGGTTGGTGGCGCGAGACCTGGCCGACGAGCGCCCGGTGGAGGACTTCGAGGCCGACAAGCTCATCGACATCGTGGACGTGACCGACGAGGTCAACGCCGCCCTCGATGCGCTGCCGGCCGGAGAGCGAGCGGAGGCGCGGGAGGCGCTTCTGGAGGAGATCGAGGCCCGGGTGCTCGGGGAGTTCGGAGGGGAGGACTCAGGGCACGTGGTGGAGATGATTTCCCTCTACGACGGAGGCCGGACGTCGGCGTACGTCTTCCGACGCTACACGAATGCCAAGCTCGTGATGGCGCCCGAACTGCAGATCGGCTTCTACGGCGGTGAGCCGGACAACTTCTCCTATCCTCGCTACAATCTCGACTTCGCCTTTCTCCGCATCTACGACGACAACGGCGCGCCCCTGGCGAGCGATCCGTACTTCGCCTTCGACAGGGACGGTCTGGAAGAAGGCGATCTGGTGTTCATCATCGGGAATCCGGGAACGACGAACCGGCTGCAGACGGTGGCGGAGTTGGAGTTCCGCCGCGATGTGAGCGACGCCCGCGTTCTCGATCTCCTGGAGTCCCGCCTGGAGGTCCTGGGGGCGTACATCGAGGCGAACCCCCAGATCGCCGAGGAGCTCGACCTCCGGAACACCTACTTCGGGCTGTCCAATTCGCTGGAGGCGTACTCGGGGCAGGTGCGGGGACTGCAGGACCCCGTCATCATCGCCCGCCGGCTGGACACCGAGCGGGACTTCCAGGCCGCCATCGACGCGGATCCGGCGCTCCGTGATCGGTACGCCACCCTCATCGGAGACATGGCGGACCTCCAGCAGAGGAAGCGCGAGCAGGCACCGGGCTTCGGTGCGTTCCTGGCCATGACCAGTCCCGAGATGGCGTCGTCGACGCTCCATCGGGCACTCATCGCCTTCCAGATCGTGAGCGCCCGGCAGGGGGGTGCGCCCGCGGATCAGATCGAGCCCCTCATGGAGCAGCTTCGGGCGGTGCCCGATCAGCCGGTGGAGCTGGACCGCGCTCTCATGACGGCCCGATTCCAGGACTTCGTCGACTTCTACGGAGCCGATTCTCCCTTGGCGACGGCGGTGCTCCAGGGTCAGTCGCCCGAAGCACGGGCCCAGGCCGTGGCGTCGGTCTCACAGCTCCAAGACTCGGCGACGGCCGTCCAGGCAGTGGAAGGGGGTTCGGTCACGATCGCCGACCCGGCGCTGGGCGTGGTACGGAGCTATCTCCCTCAGTTCATCCAGTTCCAGCAGGTCATCGCCTCGGTCTTCCCCGAGGAAGAATCCATCGCTGCCGAGCTAGGGCGGGCTCGCTTCGAGGTGTACGGGACCGACGTGCCACCCGATGCCACCTTCTCCCTGCGCATCGCCGACGGTGTGGTGGCGGGCTACGAGTACAACGGCACCGTCGCACCTCCCTTCACCACGTTCTACGGGCTCTTCGATCGCCACCACTCCCACGAGGGTGACGAAGATTGGGCGCTGCCCCAACGTTGGATGGACGCGGAGACCGCGCTCTCGCTGTCGACCCCGATGAATTTCGTGTCCACCGCCGACATCATCGGTGGCAACTCGGGTTCGCCCGTGTTGGATACCGACCTGGAGGTCGTCGGCGTCGTCTTCGACGGCAACGCCGAGAGCCTTCCCGGTGACTATATCTACCTGCCGGAGCGGAACCGTTCAGTGACCGTGGACTCGCGGGCCATTCTCGAGTCGCTGGACGTCGTCTACGACATGGACCGTCTGGTACTCGAGCTGCTCACGGGGCAGCTGGTGGAAACCGAGGCCGAGGCGGATCAGCGGCGCTGACCCGCCCCGGTCGCGTCGGTTCAGCGGGGCAGCCTGACACCTACGGCGAGGGCATCCCGGTCCCCCACGGCGGCGGCGAACCGCACCATGAAGCCCGAGTCGAACCCGACGTCGAATCCCAGGTCCACCACGCCGTCGATGTCGACGTCGTCGCCCGGACCCGATGCGACGTCCAGCACCACGTGGCCCCCCACGTTGGGCATGAACGTCACGCCGTCGTCACTGCCTCTCCACCCCAGGGAGAGACCGAGGGGGAACGACGCCACCACTTCGTTGCCGAAGCCGAGGCCGGCACCCGTCCACCAGATGACCTGAGGCTCGCCGGCGGAGCTCGGGCTGTTGAGGCCTCCCGAGATGTCGATTCCCACGAGGCCCGCCACGTCGCCGCCGGGCTCTTCGGCGATCCCGCCGCGGAAGCCGAGGCCGATGGGGGCGTCGGCGTTCCGCCAGACGGCCAGGGCGCCCAGCTCGTTGCCCGGATGCGGCTCCACCAGGAACAGTGACAGTCCCGAGGGGGCCCCCGGCCTCATGACCGAAGGGACCTCCCAGGCGACTTGAGCCGAGGCCTGGGCGGGAAGAAGAAGGCAGGATAGGGCGAGGATCCAAACGCGTTTCACGATCGTTCTCCTTGCTCTGGTGCGTATGTGGTTCACCCCACCGGTGCGCCGTCGCCATGCGGATGACAGCGGGTGGAGCTAATCGGTTTCGATGCCCTCCACGGTTTGCAAACGGCGTGCCGAACGGGACGCCGAGTTCGGCTTCGTGGCGGCGACACGCGGGTTGACGGCGGATCGCGTGTACGCTGCGGTCACTCCCGTCGGTCGGCCCGGTAGCGCCGGACCCGACGATTTCCCTACTCCCCGGGCGAAGGAAACCACACCTTGGGTCGTAGCGCACATACCGGGCGACCTGCCCGGCCGCGCGAGCGGTCGAACCCTTCGTGGAGGTGTCGGATGGCCGGTGGCATCAGCAACAGCGTGGCGCTGCTCAAGGCGAGCGCCAACGTGCTCAAGCTCGACAAGGAGTTGATGGTCTTCCCCGTCATGTCGGGCATCGCGAGCATCCTGGTGATGGCGAGCTTCGCCGCGCCCATGGTCATGACCGGCGCGGGTGACGTGTTCGTCAACTCCGACTCCAGCTACCTCGCCCTGTCGGTGCTTTTTCTGTTCTACGTGGTCCAGTACACGGTCATCTTCTTCTTCAACTCCGCCCTGGTGGGTGCCGCGCTCATTCGCTTGGATGGGGGTGACCCCACCGTCTCCGACGGGTTGGCCATCGCCTCGAAGCGCATGGGCGCCATCATCGGGTACGCGGTCATCGCCGCGACGGTGGGGATGATTCTCCGGATGATCTCGGAGCGAGGCGGCCTCTTCGCCAAGATCGCGGCCTTCATCGGCGGGGTGGCGTGGACCATGGCCACCTATCTGGCCGTGCCGGTCCTGGTGACGAAGAACCTCGGGCCCATCGATGCCATCAAGGAGAGCGCCCAGGTGTTCCGTCGGACGTGGGGCGAGCAGATCTCCGGCAACTTCGGGCTCTCGTGGGCCATGTTCCTGGCCTTCGTGGCGTGGATCGGCGTGTCGTTCGCCATGGGGTGGGTGGCGCTGACGGTGTTCTCACCCACGGCGCTCATTCCCGTTATCGCTCTCTCGATCCTGGGGATGGTCTTCCTGGGCCTGCTGGGCTCGGCACTGCGAGGGATCTACACCGCTGCTCTGTACCGGTACGCAATGACGGGCGACACCGGCTACTTCGATGCGCGTTTCCTCGGTGGGGCCTTCAGCGCCAAGTAGTCGGAGAGGCGTCTCGACCGAGGCCGCTCCCGACGGGCCTCCGCGGTGGGGCTTCCAGCCACGGTGCCGGGAGCCCCACCGTTGCTTGCTCCGGCCTCTGGGCCCGCCTACAATCGGAATCCTTTTGATTGGATCTCGGAGGATTCCGCATGGCATCGGCCAAGGAGTACACCACGGACCGCATTCGGAATGTCGCGGTCCTGGGCCACGGTAGTTCGGGGAAGACCACGCTCATCGACGCCCTCTGCTTCGTGTCGGGCACGTCGAAGCGGCTGGGCGACGTCGACGAGGGCTCGGCCCTGACGATGCACACCCCCGAGGAGCACAAGCACGGCATCTCGCTGCAGCTGACGCCCGCGTATGCCGAGCACATGAACACCAAGATCAATCTCCTCGACACGCCCGGGTACCTCGATTTCACCGGCGAGGCCCTCTCCGCGGTCCGCGTGGCCGACGCCGCCATCATCGTGGTGAGCGCCACGTCCGGCGTCGAGGTCGGGACCCGGCGGGTCTGGAGGTACTGCGAAGCCCGTGGCATTCCCCGGATCTTCTTCGTCTCGAACATGGACAAGGAGCACGCCGACTTCGAAGGGGTGTTCGGACAGATCAAGAGGCAGCTCACGCCTGCGGCCCTGCCCGTGGAGATCCCCATCGGCGAGGGACCCGACTTCTCCGGGATCATCAACCTCTTCTCGGAGAAGGCCCACATCTACAAGGCCGGGACGACCAAGGGGGAGTACGACGAGACCGACATCCCCGACGATTTGAAGGACAAAGAGGCGCAGTGGGAGACCGAGCTCCAAGAGACGCTCGCCACCACCGACGAAAGCCTCCTGGAGTCGTATCTGGAGGGTGGTGCCATCTCACGGGAGGAGGCCATCGATGCCATGGCCCGAGGCATGGCGAGGCGGGAGGTCTTTCCCATCTTCTGCGGATCGGCGAAGAAGACGTACGGGGTTCGAGCCCTCCTGAAGAAGCTCGTCGAGCTTTGCCCCCATCCCGGAGAGTCCCGACCCGAAGTCGTGGACGATACCGACTATCCCGCCGAAGACGGGGCGCCCCTGGCCGCCCTCGTGTTCAAGACGGCGGCCGAGCCCCATGTGGGTGAGCTCTCGTACTTCCGCGTCTTCTCGGGATCGGTGTCAAACGGCGACGAGGTGGTGAACGCGTCCGACGGCCAGTCGGAGAAGCTGAACCACCTGGGCATTCCCATGGGCAAGGAGCGCCACGAGGTCGCCAAGCTGCACGCCGGGGACATCGGCGTGGTCGCCAAGCTCAAGCACACCCACACCAACGACACCCTCTGCAAGGGCAAGCGCGTCCAGCTGGAGAGGATCGTATTCCCCAAGGCCGACACGTCCATCGCCATCAAGGGGAAAAGCCGCAACGACGAGGACAAACTCGGCGAAGTCATCCCCAAGATCCACGAGGAAGACCCGGCCTTTACGGCTGCCTTCGACCCCGAACTGCATCAGACCATCGCTCGCGGGCTGGGTGAGATGCATCTCGAGGTCCAGTTCGAACGGATGGCCCGCAAGTACGGGGTGGAGGTGGAGACCGAGCAGCCCCGGATCGCGTATCGCGAGACGATCACCAAGGAGGCCCAGGGTCAGGGTCGCCACAAGAAGCAGTCCGGTGGACGCGGACAGTTCGGCGACTGTTGGGTTCGGCTGAAGCCGCTGCCCCGGGGCTCGGGCTACGAGTTCATCGACTCCATCAAGGGCGGCGTGATCCCAGGCAAGTACGTCCCCTCGGTGGATCGGGGCATCCAGGAGGCATCGCAGCGCGGGGTGGTCGCCGGCTATCCCATCGTGGATTTCGCGGCCGAGTGCTACGACGGCTCCTACCATGCCGTGGACTCATCGGACATCGCCTTCAAGCTGGCCGGCTCACTGGCCTTCCGTAGCGTCGCCGAAAAGTGCCGACCCATCCTGCTGGAGCCGGTGGTGGAGGTTCATGTCGTCACCCCCGACGAGTACGTGGGCGACATCATGGGCGACCTGACGTCCCGGCGGGGGAAGGTGCAGGGCATGGATCCCGTGGACGGGCGTACGACGGTCCGCGCCGTGGTTCCCGAGTCCGAGCTCTACAAGTACGCGGCGACCCTCAGGTCCATCACCCAGGGCCGGGGCCACCATACCCGCGAGCCGGCCGGATACGAGCCGGCTCCAGAGCACATTGCGGCGAAGGTGAGGCAGGAGCGAGAGGCCCTGGAGGCCAGCTGAGCCCCCCATGATCACCACCATCGCCGTACTTGGGGGCGGCAACCTCGGCCGTGCCCTCGCAACCGGTTGGGTATCGGCCGGCCACGTGCCCGCTTCCCACGTCCACGTGACGCGACGCCAGACCGAGAAGTTGAGCGACCTGGCCGACGCCGGTTTCGTCGTCGGATCCGACAACGCGGCGGCGGTGAAGGCGTGCGACCTCGTCGTGCTCGCCGTTCAGCCGCAGCAGCTGGACGCGCTTCTCGCCGAGATCGGCGGCGCGCTCGAAGGGGGGCGCCATCGGGTGATCTCGGTGGTGTCGGGCGCCTCCATCGCCGGCCTTCGCGAGGCCTTGGGTGATGGCGTACCCATCGTGCGCGCCATGCCCAACACGGCGGTGTCCATCGGGGGGTCCATGACCTGTCTCGCTGCGGAAGAGGGTGCCGACGAGCCACTGGAGGAAGCCGCCCGACTCTTCGATGCCGTAGGCGAGACGCTGGTGATTCGCGAGGAGATGATGGTGCCGGCGACGGCGCTTTGTGCGTGCGGTGTGGCTTTCTTCCTCCGGTGCATCCGGGCCGCTTCCCAGGGCGGTATCGAGATCGGCTTCCACCCCGAGGAGGCGCTTCTCCTGGCGGGACAGACCGCTCGGGGGGCCGCGGCCTTGAGCCTCAAGAAGGACACCCACCCCGAGGGCGAAATCGACCGGGTGACGACGCCTCGCGGATGCACCATCGCCGGACTCAACGAGATGGAGCATCAGGGCCTCAGTTCCGCCCTCATCAAGGGCCTCATCGTCAGCGCGCGCGCAGCCGAAGGCCTCTATCAGGACTGAACCAGGTCGTCCGGGGACGCGTCGTTCACATCGGTGTCCAGCGGGCTAGATTCAGTCGCGATCCTCCGGCACTCTCCGTGTCTCGGGGGTACCCGTCCTCCGAAGAACACAAACGGCGGGTCGCTTCGAGACCTCCTGACAACTTCGCTTGGAAGCACTAGATGCGCCGCGTGGCCACACTCTACCGCACCACCGTCGGGAAGAAGGTCCTGATGGCGGTTTCGGGACTCGTGCTCTTCGGGTTCGTCTTCGTCCACATGTTGGGCAACCTCAAGATGCTCTCCCCGCGGGCGGAAGACGGGTCGTATGCCATGGACGTCTACGCCGAGTTTTTGCGCGACGTCGGCTACCCGTTGGTCCCTCATGAAGGGGTGCTCTGGCTGACCCGTTATGTACTGCTGGCGGCCGTGGCCGTGCACGTGGCATCGGCGTTCCAGCTATGGAGGAAGAGCAGGGGGGCTCGGGCGGGGAGCTACGGCAAGGAGGAGAACCTCTCCCTGTCGTATGCGTCGCGGACCATGCGGTGGGGCGGCGTCATCATCGTCCTCTTCATCGTCTACCACATCCTGCACTTCACCACGGGCCAACTCCACGGGTCCTTCGAGTACGGTGCGGTGCACCAGAACTACGTGTACGCCTTCCAGAATCCGTTGGTCTACGGCTTCTACTTCCTGGCACAGACGGCGCTGGCTTTCCACCTCTACCACGGTGTTTGGAGCTTCTTCCAGACGCTGGGTCTCAACCACCCGAAGTACAACCGTCTGCGGCGTCCCTTCGCCGCCGGGTTCGCGCTGGTGGTCTTCGTTGGATTCCTGACACCTGCGACGCTGGTTCTCGCCGGCGTCATTACCTAGGTCGGTCCAGACGTGCAACTGAACAGTGGGGTCCCGGCCGGGCCCATCGCCGACAAGTGGGACAACCATCGCTTCGAGATGAAGCTGGTCAACCCGGCCAACAAGCGGAAATACGACGTCATCATCGTGGGTACCGGCCTCGCCGGGGCGTCCGCCGCAGCGACCATGGGCGAGTTGGGATACAACGTGAAGGTCTTCACCTACCACGACTCACCACGGCGGGCCCACTCCATCGCGGCACAGGGAGGCATCAACGCCGCGAAGAACTATCAGAACGACGGCGACTCCGTGTTCCGCCTCTTCTACGACACGGTGA
>CALJKZ010000143.1 GCA_937983085.1 uncultured Gemmatimonadales bacterium | reverse complement strand
TGTGGAGGGGGACGTAGCTCGTGAGCGTCTGGCCCGACTGGGGCTGGTACCGCACGCGCATCCCGTCGACATAGATGGTCGGGGTGCACCGGCCGCCGCGACTCTCCAGGAGCACCGCTTCGCCGACGTAGCCCACCGGCCCGAAGTCGTTCTCGTCGTGGATCGGCTGGGCACGGATCCCGGGAATGGGCTCCAGGAGGGCCTCCGTCGACCTCGCCGGAGAGCGCTCGATGTCGTACGGCGTCACGAAGTGACCGCCCACGTTCCGTTGGTATCGACGGACGAAGCCCGTGCGGACCAGCTTGTGCTCGAAGATCTCCCGGTCCAGGTCCACCAGGATCTGGTCGATGGGCATGGGGCGCAGGGGAAGCCGGAACTCGACTTGAAGCTCACCCCCCATCCCCAGGTCGAAGACCCCGGCCCGGGTCTCCTCGTAGCCCAGGCCCGATCCGAGAAGGGTGAAGCTACCCGGATCGGGCGAGGTGATGGAGAAGTACCCGTCCCTCCCGGTCAACGCGGAGGTGACCGAGTCGCCCGCCGCCGTCTCCATGATGACCAGACCCAGATCGATGGGCGCCCCGGACTCGGCGTCCAGCAGGTGGCCCCGGATGGTCTGGGCTGAAGCCGGGATCGTCGCGGGGCCGGCGGCGAGGAGGAAGGCGACGGCGAAGGGGACGGGGACGGCGTTCCCCCGTGGACGGCTCACCGACGGCCTCCCGGGCCAGCCCCCCGGAGGTAGATGTAGATGGCGCCGTCTCCGCCCTGTGTGCCCAGGACCGCGCCGGCCTCCAGCGGCGGGACCACCTCGATGCGTTGGATACTGGCGGGGTCGAGGTCCAGGAGAGCGAACTCCGGCTGGTGCAGGGGGGCGTCGTTGAGGTAGACCTCAGGCATGCGACACCCACCGCCCCGCTGACGACTGAGCTCCACGCAGATGCCCCGGCGGAAGAAGCGGTTGTTGCCCTCCCGGATGGGGAACGAGACCTCATACGCCCGTAGGAAGGGCAGCTCCGGTGAGACCAGGACGTCGGCAACGCTCGACGCGCCGAGGCTGGCCTTCTCGATGGCCTCCCTCTCCATGACGTCGACGCGGGTCCCCCGGGCGCGGTATCGACGGTAGCGGGCCGCTCGCTCGCTCTCGACCTCCACCGTCAGTCCCTTCAACTCGAAGGCCTCCGGCATGAGGGTGATCTCCATGGACACCGCGCTGGCCCCGCGCACCAGGACCGAGTCGATCCGCTCTCCGTAGGCCATGTGCTCGACCCGGACCTCGTGAAGGCCGGCGGTGAGGGACGGAAGAAGGAAAGAGCCTCGTCCGTCACTCAGGACCGTCTCGTCCCCGATGGTTACTTCCGCACCCGCCACGGGACGCATGGTCTCACCATCCCGGACCCTACCCATGACGACCATGGCACCGCCGAGCGGAAGGGCAAGAGTGGTGTCGAAGACGGCCCCGGGGCGGAGGTCCACGGAAGCCTCGCGCTCGACCCCGAGGGTGTTGGCCGTCAGGGAGATGTGATGAGGAGCGGGGAGACCACAGAAGAGGAAGCGTCCTTCACCATCGGTGGACAACTCGGTCCAGGGTCGCCTCCCGTCGAAGCCCGTCTCGTCTTCCTCCAGGTCAAAGATCGCGTCATCCAGCACTTCACCGGAGTCTTCCAGATCCAGAACGCCGGTATCGTCGCCCGAATCGTCTTCCATCTGGAGTTCGAACGCGCTGTCCCCCTCCATCGAGGGGATCTCGAATTTCGTCTCCTCGACGCCTTCGACATCCGGCATCACGTCCATCATCGGCACCGTGCCCGACACCTCGCCGCTGTCCTCCAGAGAGATCCCGCTGTCGCCCACGCTGTCGAGTGAAATCCCGCTGTCCGAACCGGTATCCAGCGTGATCCCTTCATCCGCTTCGAGCGAAATCCCACTGTCGGCGGCCAGCGTCAGGGAACTGCCCGTCTCCAGAGCCAGCCCGACGTCATCCGACAACACCGATGCCTGTTCGCTGTCATCGGGTGCGAGGTCGAGTGCGACGGAGGAATCGTCGTTCACCAGCGCCACGTCGCTGTCGCTGGAGTCGTCCAACGACTGCGCCGGCTCGATCAACTGAACGTCGCTGTCGCTGCCTTCCGAGATCGGCTCCGAAACCAGCTTCACGTCGCTGTCGCTCCCCAGATCCATCGGTTCCGTCACCAGCTTGACGTCGCTATCGCTCCCGCTCGGATCGTCTGCCGGCGCCAGCGTAATGTCGCTGTCCGAATCGGCGCCCACCAGTTTGACGTCGCTGTCCGAATCGTCCGACTCGTCGGATCGGCGGATCTCGGTCGGCTGTTCGCCGACATCGTCGGCCGCGGGAGTTTCACCCAGCACGGTCGCCGACATGTCCTCACCGACTGGCAGCGGCGCCTCATCCTCCAGCATCGGAACATCAGGCGACGAATCCGCCTGGCGGGAGCGGGCCAGCTCATCCACATCCTCAACTCGGAACTTCCAGGTCCCGCGATCGGCGAATCCCCGAATCTCCCCGTCTTCTCGCAACCGCACGAGTTGATCGTTCGACATCCCAAGCCGCTCTGCGGCTTCTTCCAGACTCACGTACTTCTTCGGTGTAGATGACATGCTGAGTTGGCTCCGGAAAAACCGCTCACTCGGACGCCCGCCGACGGCGAACGAACCGAACCTGAGAGACGTGAAACTTTCTTTAACCGACGCGGAACGCACGTCCCTTCAAGTCGACGTGGTCCGGCAAGTCGAACATCGTCCGTTGCTGCGAAACCCGGCCACGATTCGCAACCAGATTCCTACCGTAACGTCCATGCCCGTTGGGGGGCTTTCGACGATCGACAGCGAGACTCCGGCATTCCCGGTTTTCGCACTCGCGACCCCCGACCCTCTCATTCTAAATGCCGTCCAACGCAACGCAAGCAGTTTCCGGCCACGCCCGCCCCCTCACGCAGCCACTCCCCGACGCTCGTCTCCGCGTCTCCGACAAAATCGGAAAACTCCCCCCAATCGTTAAAGTTTGACAATCACCACAGCCGATCTTCCTGATCAGCGGCCCTCCCATCCGCGAGCCCGCTCTCTGCGCCCCCCTCCAACGCACCCCATTGACGGACAGAATGCTTCTGTTCGGGAGTCAATCAATGCACATCCCCGGAAAAATCCTCTTCCTGATCTGCTGTGTCACATTCGTCGGCTGCCATCATTGCCGCAGCAGGCACCATGCCTGCGTAGACCAGGAGCCCTGCGCCGGGCATCACGAATGGGACGGCTGCGACGCCGCCGATGACGACGACGACGGCAGCCTCTGGTTCGGACGCAA
>CALJKZ010000142.1 GCA_937983085.1 uncultured Gemmatimonadales bacterium | reverse complement strand
GGGTCCCGGAGCGGACCTAGCTTATCGGCGAGAGATAGGGAGGGCCTTCGGTTGCGGCAAGTCAGGGACGCGGCTCGTTCGCTCCACTCGGCCTTCTTCCTCCGGACGGCCTCCGTCACCAACCGGCTCGCGGAGTTTCAGCGATTCGACAACGTCGGATTCAGGGGGGCGTGGGGGACCGGGCCGTTGACGCGTTAGGGGCGCGACCCTGTACCTCCGCGTCGGTGGAACGCACTGCAGTTGGCGGATTCGGGGGCAGGACCGTGTATATTCGTGGATGGACTCAAATGAGGACTGCCAAGGCCACCCACGCAGCACGGTGGACGGTGCGTCTTCCTGCTCCTCCAGTTCCACCCGCTCCATCAACACCCTATGAAGGTTTCAAGTGCCGTCGGCGTCTGTGTGCTGGCAATCAGTCTCTTCAGCAGCGCCTGCACCACGTCGCCCATGAGCGTCGACCCGCCCGACGACGATGAGGAGAACCCCACGGATCCGCCCTCGACCGACACCGAGGATCCGTATCCCATCCATGTCGATTCGACCGACTCGGATGCCCCGGAGACCTACAAGGGGCTTCCCCTCGAGTTGACGATCAACGCAGCACCGACCGTGGCCCCGGTAGAAGGGTCCATCGGCGTTGTGTGCATCGGGATGAGCAACGCGTTCGAGGAGTGTGCGGAGTACATCAATCAGGCGACCTGGGCGTGGGCATCCGACATCAACCCCGCGGTGACCATCGTGAACTGCGCCCGGGGCGGCCATGCGATCGAACGGTGGATCGACCCGAGCTTCGACGACGTCCTATGGGACACGTGTGTGACGCGGCTGGCCGACGTGGGGCTCGAGCCCAGGCACGTCAAGGTCGTGCTGCACAAAGCGTCCAATCAATTCACCACTTATCCCAATGGTCAGGTCCTGCCCCCTTACCCTGACCCCGATGCGGACTACTTCAACTTTCTCGACAATCTCGACGCGTTCGCACTACGGGTGCCCGCGGAGTTCCCTGCGGTGGAGGTCGTTTTCACGACGAGCCGCAGCTACGGAGGCTTTTCTACACTGCCACAGAGGGACGAGCCCATCGGGTACGAGCAAGGGCACGCACTGAACGTTTGGTTGGAGGACAACCCGACCGTCGCCGGGATCGCGTTCGTCTGGGGGCCCTACATCTGGGCACCCGAATGTTCGACCGGCATCACGAACGGGACCGGCCTGTGCTACAATCGCAGCCACTACGAGACCGACGGAATCCACCCGTCCCCGAGCGGTGAAGCCATGATCGCCGCGGCGTGGCACCAACACCTTCTGGAACAGGCCTGGTATCGCCTGTAGGACTGGGCGGGGACGACGGGAAAGCCGACCGCAGCGTCGCGCGCACCTCGTCCGGTGCATGGACCTGTCCGTTTCAGAGGCGCCGCCCGGATTGAGCTGCGGTCGCTCCGCGATCCTCGCTCCTCTCGCGGAAGAGCCAGATAGCCCTTCGAGTCCCGGGCTGGCCGCTCGGGTCGAACCTACGGTTCTGCTGGCCGCTCTCGCGGCCAGGCGTCCTCGCTGCGCGAGTCCGCGAATCCCGGCGGCCCCTTAGGGGAGGCCAAAATGAAAACGGACAGGTCGCGCGCACCTCGTGTGGTGCATGGACCTGTCCGTTTCAGAGG
>CALJKZ010000141.1 GCA_937983085.1 uncultured Gemmatimonadales bacterium | reverse complement strand
TGTACGCCTCGTTGGAGAGGTCGATGGGGTAGTACCCCTGATCGCTGAACTCCCAATACTCTGCGATGTCGTTGTTCGCGTTGATCATCACCATGACGCGCTTGGTGGGATCGTTGTCCTCGTATACGCCGAGCCAGAGGGGCGGCTGCCCCCCGTACGGCGGAATGACTTCGTCGGGATTGATGCGGAAGAAGGAGTCGAAGATCTCGTCGGAGGGCGCGACCACCTGGACCGTCGCTCCTGGAACCGCTCGGCCAAGGTGGAACTGGAGGTTCTGGAGCGCCCGGTACCCCTGGAAGTCGTCGACGATGAGGAATCCGCCCTTCTGGAGGTAGGCGCCGAGGGCCTCGATCTCCTCGTCCGTGGGGTTCCAGAACCCGACTTCGACGATGTAGGCGATGGGGTAACGGAAGAGATCGGGGTCATCGAGGGGGATGACGTTGGAGGCCCGATCGTGGGAGCGGACGTAGGTCGTCTCCTGGAGGATGGAGAGGAAGTTGTAGTCCGCCCGCGGGTAGTCGTGGGCCCAGAGGGCGCCGCGACGCCCACCCCAGCCGAATCCTCCTCCGCCACCTGCCTCGAAGTAGATCCGCGCGAAGTGGAACAGGCCGTCGTACGGCGCGTTGATGTCCTGGAAGGACTGGGGCGCGGGGGCGCCGGTATCGACGGTGAGGGGTGGCGGCGCCTCAGGGGCGTCCGGCCTGGAGGCCACCACGCCGGTGGCGAGGAGCGCCACGGTCGCGAACGCGCCGCCGAGTGCACCGGGCTTGGCGCCGCCGAGTACGAGGGACATGGCGCCGCCGAAGGCCTTGGAGAACGGTCCGCGCGCCCGTGAGGTGGTGGACATCAGCCCCTTCCCCTCAGCGCCAGGAGGAACTCGAGGGCCGCCTCGTAGTTGGGCGCGATCTGCAGGGCGCCCATGACCGATCGGCGGGCGCCCTCGGTGTCGCCGGCCTCCCGCTGCGCCACGGCGAGTTCGTAGAACGCTTCTGCCCTGTCCACCGGGTCGAGGGCGAGGATGGCGCCCCGCTCCCGCACCGCTCCCTCCGCGTTGCCCAACTCAGCGTGCAGGTCGGCCAACCGTTCGTGAACCGCGATCTCATAGGGCCAGATGAGAACGGCTTTGTCCAATGCCCCGGCGCTCTCCTCCAGTCGGCCCAGCTCCCGCAGGATGTCGGCCTGGAGCACCAACGCGTCGTAGTTGGACTCGGAGATGGAGTTCAACCGGGCGAGGGCCGCCTCGGCCCGCTCCAGGTCCCCGCGCGCCTCGTTGATGCGGGCGAGATACCAGTAGGGGCTGTCCGGACCGCCGTAGGTCGGAAAGATCCGCATGGCCGCCTGGAACTCGTCTTCGGCCTCGTCGAACTGCTCCCGCTCGAAGAGCATGATCCCGAGGCGAAGGCGAGCCAGGAGGTCGCCGGGTTGGCGCTGGGCGAACTCCCGCACCGCCTCGATTCCCGCGTCGGGGCCCGGGCTCTCTCCCATGGTGGACAAACCGGCCAGTGGCAGCCGGAACCGCTCGCGGAGATGATCGTCGAAGATGCCGTCGAAGTCGGTGACCGGCATGCCCAGCACGGTCTCGAAGAGCTCCTCGGTCTGGCGGCCCTGGCGGTACCCGTCGAGCATCATCCGGATGGCGTCGAAGCCGTGTCTCTCTTCGATGAGACCGAAGACGAGGGAGGCCTGGAAGTACGAGAAGATGACCTGCTGCGGATAGTCGGGCCGCATGAAGCCGTCGTTGAGCTCGCTCACCTTCTTGAGGCGGTTCTCCCCTAGCGCCTGGAGGAAGGGCAGCGTCGCCTGGTGCCCCCACCCCTCGCGGGCCTTCCGTTGCTCGTGGACAGCCAGCCCCTCGGAGAACCAGCGGGGCACCCGGTTGTCGGAGGCCGCCAGGTGGAAGGTGTGGGCGAGCTCGTGCCAGAAGACCGACGCCCAGTTGTAGTCGCCGAGCTGTCGGGCGGACGGAGAGTCCATGACCACCACCCGGCCGAAGCTCACGCCCAGGGCGCCGAGTCCGGCTTCGCCCAACGTCCGGACCGAGAAGTCGGCGGAGCTGGGAAAGAACTCGGCGCGCACGGGGAGGTCGGGGTCCACGCCGTAGCGTGCGGAAAGGCTGTCGTACGCCTCCTCGGCGATGGGCTCCAGGTAGACGCGCAGCAGGTCGGCCTCGCTGGAGTGCACGAAGAGCTCGAAGCGGCGGGTACGAACGGTCTCGAAGCCGTCGAAGGTGTCGAGGAGGTCCAGGCTGTTCTTGAACCACGGGTTGAACGGGTCTCCCTCGAAGGCGCGCTCCAGGCTGGCCTGTCCCTCGGTGATGGCGCCGACGCGAAGCTGATTCATGCCCAGCAGTCCCCATGCCTCCCACGACTCGGGATCGAGCTCCACCGCCGCCGCCGCCCGCTCCACCGCCTCCTGGTAGCGACGGGTCTTCACCGCCAGATCGGCGAGGGTGACGTCCAGGTCGGCGTAACGTGGGTTGATGGCCAGAGCCCGTCGGCGTGCCTCCTGGAACGCGGCGGGCTCGTCGGCGATGAGGTGGACGGCGGCGAGGGCCGTCAGCGCCACCAGCGACCGGGGGTTCACCGCCAGTGCCTTGTCGACCTCCGCGCGAGCTTCCTCGATCCGCTCGTTGGTGAGGTGGATCTCGGCTACCAGGGCTCGTGCCTCGACGTGGTTGGGGTTCACCTCCAGGAGACGGGTCAGCGTCGTCCGCGCTTCGGGTGACCCGTCGAAGACCAGGGAGCGGGCCAGACCGAGGAGCGCCTCGGGGTGACGCGGGTTGGCGGCCAGCACCTTCTGGAACTCGGCCTTCGACGACGGGCTGTCGTACTTCTCCAGGAAGAGCTCGCCGGCGCGGACCACGGGGTCGGCCCACGTGGGGTCGGCCCGGGCGGCCTCGTCGAAGGCGCGCAGGGCGTCCTGGAAGAGGTTGGGCTCACGGCGGCCGAGGAAGCGAACGGCGCGTCCAACCGCCGCCAGGTCCCTCGATCCCAACTCGCCGTCGGCGCCGTTGTAGATGTCGATGAAGCGGTCGAAGCGCTCCATGGCCTCGTCGACGTTTCCTCTCAGGAAGAGGAGCTCGGCGAGGGCGACCTGCGAGGTCAGGGCGAAGGCACCGCCGTCGGCGACGCCCTCACGAAAGGCCTGCGCCGCTTCGTCGAGGCGACCCAAGCGCTGCAGGGCATCGCCGGTGGCGTGGGCCACGACCCCCGGATCCGGGGCAGCCCGGCCGACCTGAACGGCGTCCTCGTACCGCCCGGTGGCGAGGAGCGCCTCCATGAGTTCGACGCGGGCTCGGGCAGCCCGCGGGTCGGCGTCGAGGATCTCCTCGTACGCGTCGACGGCCTCGACGTACTCCCCCGATCGGAGAGCGGCACGCGCCTCTGAGGCGTCCTGGGCCGACAGCGGCGCGGGTAGGCCCAATCCTGCCCCAGAGGTCAGGGCGGCCGAGAACGTGAGGGTCGCCGCGAAGGGAAGCGCGGCGCCGAAGGGGAGGGCCAAGAACGACCCGGAAACCGCGGTCAGCGCGCGCGACCCGCCGGACTGCCCCCTCACCACTCCCTCTCCACCCCGTACGCGCATCAGCTCCCGCCGCCCTCCCGATCCCGGATCTCCCGGTTCTTCAAGGCGAGCTCGATGAGGATGGGCTCGAGGGCGTCGAGGTACTCCTCCTCGCTCAGAGCCGACCGGCTGGCGCTCAGTCCGTCGATGCGGCTCTGGATCTCGGCGCGCTCCTCATAGAGTTGCGCGAGGACCGGGTCGTCGGGCGTCTGCCCGGCGGTCCCGGAGATCCCTCCCAGATGGAACGTGGCCGCCAACGGACCGTCGGCCGCGTCCTGACCCGCGTCGCTGCTGGCGCTACCGTCGCCGTTGTCGTCGAGGACGGCCGTCTCGGTGAGGATCTCGTTCTCCTCCTCGTACAGGCGCGCCACTTCCTGACGCGTGAAGAGGAAGGCCTCGAGGAGCGAGACCCGCTCGTCCTTGTCCAGGTCGGTGCCGTCTCCGGCGATGGCCTGGGCGAAGAACTGACCGAACTCGGTGGCGTTGAGCTGCCGCTCGGTACTGGTGGCCGCGATGAGGATGCGGTTGGGACCCGAAAGGGAGCGGATGAAGCCACCGCTGGCCGTTCCGGTATGCACGAGGGCCAGCGTTTGGGTGGGGAAGGCAATGAGGCCGCGCTCGAAATCGCTGGGCACGAGGTCGGGGCCGGGCAGGTTGAGCTGCGGCTCCTCGCGTCCGACGGTCCCATGACCGATGAGGACCACGAAGAGCCGGTCCAGCGGCTCGGCCTTCTGGGCGATCTCGGCCAGGACCTGGAGGACGTTGGCCCTCGTGGACCGCATGGAGATGCGCTCGGGGTCGGTCTCCACCCTCTCGCCGAGGTACGTGACGTTCTCCGGCGCCAGCCCGTGCTTCTCGATGAGGGCGTCGTAGATGGTGGAGGCCTCGGCGTGGAAGCTCTCGGAATACTCCGGCTGCCCCCCGAGCCCCGTCACGATGACGGCATGGGTCCGACCCTGGGCCGCGAGATCGGTCCACTCGGCGGCCAGAACCACGCTGGCGGCTGCGACGAACGGCGCCGCGACGAAGGGCGCCCCGACGAGGCGAAGAGTCGCGCGTCGAGCTCGACCCAGGAGCCTGCGGGAGGGGTGAGCCGCCTTCCTCAAACCAGCCCCCGGACTCTGCGGAAGGCCCACTCCGCTCCCATCAGGACGAGTAGCAGGAGGAAGAGGGCCGGGATGTCCCACAGGTCGTGCTCTTCCACGAGGGTGACACCGGCCCCGGAGATGGTGATGTCCTCGGGCAGGTCACCCACCGTCTGGGGCGTGTAGAAGCGGCCGCCCGTCTCGTCGGCGATGCGACGGAGCAGGGGCGTGCGCCGGGCCGAGTCGTAGTACTCGGCGTCGCTGGGGGCCACGTGGAGGTAGGTGCTGGCCGATCCCATGGGCGTGCCGTTGCGGGCCGCCGTGAGCTCCACCTCGTAGTCTCCGAGCTCGCCGGGGCGGAGCTCCACGGCATATTCGCCGTCGCGCTCCACCGTCCACTCCACCGGCAGTTCCTCCACCACGCCGGTGGGGCTCGTCACCCGGGCGGTGACCGACGCGTCGTTCATCTCGATGAAGGTCGAATCGCTCACCGAGGCCACGAGGCGGACCGTCTCGCCCGGCTCCACCCGCTCCTTGTCGGTGGCGACGGACACGGCGTTGGGGACACCGTCCACGAGCCAGCGGAGCATCTGCTGCCACAGCACTTCGTGGCTCATGTCCTCAAGAGGCACGTCGGCGTGCATCTGCCAGAGCCAGGAGTCCTGGGTGGTGAAGGCGATGGCCTTGCCGCTGCCGTAGCGCTGGAAGGCGAGGAGGATTTGATCGGCGCCCCCGCCGGTCGCCGTGCCCGTGAGGAGCGTCGTCGCTCCGGGCCGCGTCTCGGTGAGACGGTTCACTACCGTCACGGGTGGGAGCGAATCCCAGCGCGCGACGACCCTGTCCAGGTCGGCATCGAGCTGGATGGTGGAGTGGGCCAGACCCGCCGGCGTGGGCCTCGCCTTCACCTCGGCGAAGTAGCCGTCCCGTCCCGGGCCCGGCTGGGCCTCACCGAGGACGACGGGCATGACTTCCTCCACCGGCGTGCCGTCCCACCCCCCCTCCGCGAAGGCGTCGTGCCCGCCCAGGAAGAGGATGCCGCCGCCGCGCTCCGAGGCGAAGTCGGCGATCATCTGCAGTTGGTCGTGGGTGAAGAACGACGCTTCGATGCTCCCGATGACGAGACCGCGATACCGGTACAGTTCCTCGCGGGTCGTCGGGAAGCCGAACTGGAGTTCGAGGCTGTCGGAGACGGAAAGGCGAAGGAACTTGTTCTCGGCCGTCCGCTGGAGGACGACCAGCTGAAGGTTCTCGTCTTCGTCCACGGCCCGCCTCATGAACTTCACCTGAGCTCGGGGCTCGCCTTCGAGATAGAGGATCTTGTCAGTCTGACCCCGGACTTCGACCCACGCGCTGCGCCGGTTGTTGCGGTCCACCCGCTCGCCGTCCTGGGTGGGAATGGAGAAGTCCACCCGTCGGGAGCCCGAGTCCTCCACCTGGAAAGCCACCCGCGCCACCACCGGCTCTCCGTCGGGACCCAGCTCCACCGTCTCCTCGGCGAGGATCCGATCCTCGTCCTGGATCACCAGGGGCACGGTCCGTTCACCGAACCCGTTCTGGGTGACCACCACGTCCACCATGAGGGTGGAGCCTTCCAGCACCCGACGAGGCAGCTCCACGCGCCCGAGCTCGATGTCGGGCTCGACGACCTCGTCGCCGACCCCCACGGTGAAGACGGGAACGCCGGCGGCCTGGAGCGGGACGAGGGCTTCGGTGAGGGGACGGCTGTCGTTGTCGGCGCCGTCGGAGACCACGACCAGACCCGACAGGGGAACCCCGGCCAGCTCCTCCCGGGCGAAATCGAGCGCTCCACCGATGTCGGTGGCGCGGCCCTCCAGCGTCATCTCTCCGATGCCGTCCATACGTCGGGCCGACTCGGAGAAGCGGAAGAAGCGAAGCACGAAGCGCTCGGAGAGCTGCTCGAGAAGCTCGCTTTCACCCGGCGTGAACGCCTCGGCGATGAAGTCGCTGCGGGGCGTGCCGTCGGCATCGACGAGAGACATGCTCCGGGAGTCGTCCACCACCACGCCGACGAAGTTCTGCTGGGGCACCACCGTGGATAGCACCAGCGTCGGCTGCATGAGGCAGAAGACGATGAGCCCCAGGAGCGCCACGCGAAGGCCCGCCATGACCCCGCGCTCGGCTACCGAGCTGCGCCCACGCGCGATGGTGTAGGTGGCCACCGCGCTCGCCGCAACGAGGCCGGCCACGCCGAGCCAGAGTCGAACGGACGCCGGAGCTCCGAAGATGAACTCGCCCTGCTCGAAGACCGCCGGCCGGAACTTGAAGAGGAATTCGAAGATCGCGTTCATCGCCCCTCAGTGGCTCAAGCCGTAGACGATCATGTTGGTGCCGAGCTCGTACGCGAAGGTCGAATACTCGAGGGGATAACGAGGATCCTCGGCCCACTCCCAGGCATCGCCCAGATCGGTGTTGAAATTGATGGCCACCATGAGGCGGCCGTCGTCATCGAAGATGCCCCGGACGTGGGGCGTGTAGCCGTCCCGTTCGTGCGTCCGGTATCCCCAGCTGGCATTGGAGATGTTCGGGACCTGCCGGATCTCCTCGATGTCGTAGAAGGTCGAGAAGAGCGGGTGGTCGAGGGGGATCTCTTCGATGGTCCGGGTCGGGAAGACCTGGGCCATGTTCCACTCGAAGATCTGCCACTCCCGTGTGCCCCAGAAGTCGTCGACGATGAGGAAGCCGCCTGCATCGAGGTAGCCTCGCAAGCCGTCGGCTTCCTCCTCCGTGAGGCGCATCCTGCCCACTTCCACGGCGTAGATGACGGGGAAGCGGCGCAGGTCGGGGTTGGCCAGGTGGACAGCGTTCTCCCAGTCGTAGGCGCTGAGCTTCACCAGGCGCTTGAGCACCACGAGGAACTGCTGGTCGCCCTTGGGGAAGTCGGTGGCCCACGATTGGCGCCGACCGTACCACCCTCCGTTCCCGGAGTAGATGGCCCGGGTCCAGTAGAAGGGCCAACGTCCCGGGGTCTCTCCCTGGATCATGCGCTCGCCGAGTACGCCGGTGATGGGTCGTCCCACGGCCGGCGGAGCCTCCTGGCCGAGGAACGAGGCACCCAGGTCCAACGCTCCGGAGATGGGATCTTCCGGAAAGGGGACGTCGGGCCCCGCGTGGGAGGCGCGCTCGGCCGGTCCGTCTGGCGTGCGGGCGTGACTCGCGTCGCGGTCCAGCCCTCCGCAGGCCGAGACGACCAGCGCGGATGCGGCGATGACCGAGACGGTTCCGGAGCGGAAGAGTCGCCTCATGGCACGTGGTTTCCGGTTTTGACGCGGCGGGATTCCTTCCTACGGCTCCGCCCCTGTTTCGTTCCTGACGTCACACTTCACCTGTTCGTTAGCCGTCTCTCCGGGGCCGTCCTCCACGCGTTTCGTGAATTCTGAACCTCACGTTCCCATGGCTCGTAGTGCGGGGCGCGGGCTGCTGACGGCCCCCTTCGACGAGAGTACGGCTTCGACCGTAGATTGAACATATGACCAGCGAAAAACCGATGACCGTAGCCGACCGCGGCGTGACCCTGCGCGACTTCGTCATCTTCCAGATCAAGCTCTTCCTCGACGGGATGAAGGACCTTCTGGCCATATGGCTCTCCACCGGAGCCATCATCCTGGACATCATCGCCGGTCGGGGGAAGCGGCCGAGGCTCTTCTACTCCGTGGTTCGCGCCAGCGAGCAGTTCGACCGCTGGATCAACCTCCACAGCGTCCTCGAGCAGATGGACGCCGCCGACTCCGAGGACGGTCTCTTCGGCGGGAGTCGGGCCGGGGCCGACACCTTCGTCGGTCGCCTGGAAAAGATGGTGCGGGGAGAGGAGGAGTCGGAGGCGGGTGAGCTGCCCCCTCGCGGCTCGAGGCCTTCGGAGCGCGGCCGGGACGACGACGGGTCGCGAGGGTAGAGGGCTACCCTCTTCTGCAGCGACCGTCTGGGTCGCGACCCGGGTCAGCTCGCCGTGGCGGTGATCCAGTGCTCCCGCTCGCGAAGGAACGCAGCGGGGTCGCGATCGCCCCATAGGGAATCGGTGCGTTCCTCGATCTCGGCGAGAACACCGGCACGGTAGAGGGCCGCCAGGGCATCGACGACGGCGGGCGCGAATTGCCGGCTCCGCCACCGCAGGATCTCCTCCACCGCCGCCTCCACCGAGGCGGCTTTCCGGTACGGGCGATCGTTGGTGAGGCTGTCGAAGGCGTCGGCCACGGCGGTGATGCGTCCTTCCACCGGAATGGCTTCGCCCACCAGACCGTTCGGGTACCCCCCACCGTTCCAATGCTCGTGGTGGGTCAGCGCAATACGCTCGGCCGTCTGGAGCAGAGCGAACGCGCTGCCCGAAAGGATGGCGCTCCCGATGACCGTGTGTTGCCGGATGATGTGGAACTCCTCTTCGGTGAGGCCGCCCTGCTTCAAGAGGATCTGGTCCGGAACGCCGATCTTCCCGATGTCGTGCAGCGGGGCGGCCTGCTCGATGGTGGTGGCCGTCTCCTCGTCCAGCCCCAGCTCACGGGCGATGAGCCCGGCCAGCGTCCCCACCCGGCGGGCATGCTTGCCCGTCATGTCGTCCCGGTATTCACCGGCCTTCGCCAGGCGCTCGATGACTTCGAGCTTCGCCGCTACCAGGACCGCGGTCTGCTCGCGAACCCGGGCGGCCAGGATCTCGTTGAACGAGGTCAGGCGCCGATGCAAGCGAGCGGTTTCGATGATGTTGCGGAGGCGGGCGACCACCTCGGTGGGCTCGAAGGGCTTCTGCACGAAGTCCTTGGCGCCGGAGGCCAGCGCGCGCTCCCGGACGTCCACCCGGTGATCCCCCGTGATGACCAGAATGGGAGCGTACGATTCGTCGCCCATCTGCTGCATGAAGCGATGCATGAGGGCGAAGCCGTCCACTTCGGGCATGTGGAGGTCCAACAGAATGGCGTCGTACGCGCGGGCGTCCTGCTCCTCGAGGGCGGCCTGCGAGTCGGTCTCCACGACCACGTCGCCGAAGTCGGCCTGGACGAGGATCCGCTGGAGGGTCCGGATGATGGCGTCGTCGTCGTCGATGATCAGGCACCTGCGGGTGGCCGGGCTGGCCGCCCTTAGACCCGGGCTCGACGGAGCGATCACGAGGCGGCCTGTTGGACGGGGAGGTCCGCCAGAAGGTCGCGCACCGCGTCCATGGGAAACGGCTTCTCCATGACTGCGACGGCGCCCAGCGCGCGGGCGGCTCCCAACAGGTGGTCGGCGGGGAGCATCCCTCCGCCCGACATGGCCACGAGCCGGGTCTCCGGGTAGGTCTCGCGAAGCCGCATCAGCAACTCGATGCCATCCATCTCCGGCATGTAGATGTCGGAGATGACCAGGTCGGCAGGCTCTCCCACGAAGCGGCGAAGGGCGATCTTCCCGTTCTCGGCCTCGGTGACCGTGTGGCCCTCACGCTCTATGAGTCGTCGGAGCACCCGTCGGATGGTGGGGTCGTCGTCGATGATGAGGACTCTAGCCATCGTTGGTCTCCCTCCGGCCCTCTCCGACGCCGGCGGTCTCGGGAAGCTCCTCGCGAAGCCTCCGCGCAATGGTGCGAATCTCCACCGCCGTGCCTTTGGCGCGCGAGGACGCTTCGACGATGTCTTCGAGGATCTCGTCGAGTTCGCCGGTGGACGGGTCCACCATGAGTCGGGCCAGCTGGGCGTTGGCCAGCACCGGCGTCATGGCGTTGTTCATTTCATGGATGGCTTTGCGCAGCTCATCCATGAGTTGGGCCGGGGTCGAATCGATGGGACACATGGTATACGGGAGTATCGGACGGTCGTCCGGAAACTCCAGCACATGTCCGGTCGACGGCCGTGGCGGCGTCGACATGGGTGCTCGCGGGAGGGCCGCTCCATTGCGGAACGAGGATCTACGGCGGAGCGCGGCCCGATGGCGGAGTGAAGGTCTACGGCGGAGTGCCGAGGAGAGGCTCCGTCCAGAGCACGAAGGAGTGCAGCCCGGGGACCACGCGCGACGACGCCACCAGAGGCGTGCCCGCAGACATGACGTTCTGGATCTGGACGGAGGCGGGAAGTCCCCATCCACCGTCGACGAACATGACCCGGTCCCGGCTCCGCAACTGGAGCTCAGCGAACTCGTCGGCGGATCGGTGGAGGAAGGTCTGGAGATCGGTGCCGGGACGGCCGTTGGCCAACGACAGGAAGGCCCACGTGCGACTCACCAGGATGCGGCGTTCTCCGTACGGGAAGTGGAAGGCGGAGCTGTCGGCGGAGAAGACGGCCTGCTCGCGCTCCGCCGGGTAGAAGGGGAGCAGGAGGTTGAACGTCTGATCGCTCATCACCATGAGCTCCGGCTCGCCCGTGGGATCGAGCTCAGGAAGCATGGCCTGCAGGTAGGGCTCCCGCAGAACCCGCTCCTCGGGGGCCCAGCGCGCGCGGTCGGCGCCGATGAGGGTGCCCACGGGCCCGCCTACCGCGAGCAGGCCGCACAGACCCAGGAGGACGCGGCGACGCGTTCCCGCCGAGCCCGCCTCGAGGGCCGTGGCCACGAACCATCCCAGGACCGGGACGACGAAGACGGTGGCCCACGCGGCGTGGCGGGTCGAGCCGAACGGGTAGGCGCCCAGGGCCGCCGCGACCATGGCCACGAGTACGGCGCCGGCCCCCACCCCGACCACCCTGAGGTCACGACGGTACATGGCCAGGCCCACGGCTCCCAGAAACAGGAGGGCGAGGGGGCCGCGTAGCCACGGCCCGGCCAGGTGGTGCTGGTAGCCGAGGAGGCTCATCCAGACGTCCGCCGGTGACTGGATCATGAAGGGGAGGAGCCACCCGTCCAGGGCTTCGTCGGCCAGGGCGCTGGCGGCGAGAGGGCGGAGATGGAAGAGGTAGAGCCCCACCACGAGTGCTGCAGGGACGAGGTGCCATGCGGCGAGCTTGCGCCACGCGGTGCGACCGAAGCCGTGCTGCGCCCCGTCCAGCAGCACGACGATGCCGAAGGCTCCCAACGCGAGAACCGAGCTGTAGTGGGTGAGGAGGGCGAGACACGTCAGGCTCAGGTAGGCGGCCAGCCGGCGAGCGGAGGGCTCACGGAGATGGATCAGAAGGCAGAAGAGCGCCCAGGCCAGGAGCGCCGTCTGGAAGGCGTACGGCCTCATGACCTGCGACATCTGGACGGGGGTGGGGGCGAAGGCGACGATGAAGGCCGCGATGAAGCCCGCGCCCACCGCGACGGAAGAGCCTTCGTCCGCCGACCCCTCGTCTGACGACGCTCGACCGTGGGAGTCCACGGCCGCGCCTTCGATCACGGAGGCTTCCGTGGCCGCGTGCTCCGACGGTGTCGGTGTCGCCAACAGCCGCGCGACGGCCCAGATCCCCACCATGCCCGCGGCGCCCCACACCACCGAGAAGGCTCGAAGGAAGGAGAAGTCCCAGGTGAAGCTGCCCAGCGCCCGCAGGAGCATGTAGTAGAGCGGGGGGTGGGCGTTGGCGAGGACCTCGGTCCAGAACCCGTCGAAGCTGTCGCGGGTGATGAGGGAGTAGTAGATGCCCTCGTCGGGGTTCAGCCACCACTCGGAAAGACCCGACAGCCGGATGAACACCGCGGCCGCCACGAGGGCCGTGATTCCGCGGTAGCGCCGCAGGAGGACGAGCGGCTCGGGGGTGGAGGAGTTCACGACCGGCAAGGTAAGGTTCGCTCGGCGACGAGGTCCAGAATCTTCCCCGACGGGCGACGGAAACCTCTTGGATCCGTCGGGCGATCGGAGCAAGTTGCTCCCATGGCGACTTCGACGAAGACATCGGAGGTCCAGGCACTCACGAGCGAGGAGCTCGAGCGTGGCCTGCACGTGGCTCGCACGCAGCGGGTCGCGGTCTTCGTGGTAGCCTAAAATGCCGAGGCCAACATCCGCCAGACGCTCCGTCGGATTCCGGCGGAGCTCATGGAGGCGTTGACCAGCATCTACGTCATCGACGACTCCAGCGTCGACGAGACGACGTCGTTGGCCCGGTCTCTCGGGGACGAGATCCCCATCCTCGAGGTCTTCCAGACGCCCCACAATCAGGGGTATGGCGGCAACCAGAAGCTGGGCTACCAGTACGCCTCACGAAGGGGCTTCGACGTGGTCGTCCTTCTGCACGGCGACGGGCAGTACGCGCCGGAGTTCCTCCCGAGGATCCTCGCTCCCTTCGATGATCCCGAGACGGCGGCGGTCTTCGGCTCCCGCATGATGGTCCCGGGAGCCGCCCGGCGTGGTGGGATGCCCCTCTACAAGTACGTGGGCAATCGCATCCTCACCATCGCGGAGAACCACCTTCTCGAGGCCAATCTCTCCGAGTTCCACTCGGGCTACCGGGCGTACCGCGTCTCGGCTCTGGAGCAGGTGCCCTTCCAGTACAACACCAACGACTTCCACTTCGACACCGAGATCATCATCCAGCTCCTGGGTCGTGAGATGAAGATCGTCGAGGTGCCCATCCCCACGTACTACGGGGACGAGATCTGTCACGTGGAGGGGATCCCGTACGCGGCGCACTGCATCAGCACGGTGCTCCGGTCCAAGGCCAACCGGTACCATCTGGTGTACCATCCGAAGTTCGACGTCTTCGGGGGCGACGAGTACGTGTTCAAGGAGGCGCCCAACACGGTCCACCAGCACGTGCTCAACCGGGGGTGGCCCGACGAGGGACGCGTTCTCGAGTTGGGGGCCGGCCACGGAGAAGTCGGGCGTCGGCTGCACCGTGGCGGCCTCGACGTGGTCGCGGTCGATCTGGAGAAGCCCGAGCGGGAGTTTCCCTTCCCCTACCTGGCGGCGAACCTCGACGAGCCCTTCGCCGAGGACGTGGTGGATGCCATGGAAGGCGAAGCCGACGTGGTGGTCGCCCTGGACGTCATCGAGCATCTGTCCCGGCCCGAGCGGAGCCTCTCCGAGATCCGCCAGGCGATGAAGCCGGGTGGCACGCTGGTGGCGAGCACGGGCAACGTGGCCTACGTCCTCGTCCGCCTCATGCTCGCCCTGGGGCAGTTCAACTACGGGACCAAGGGGATTCTCGACCTCACCCACACCCGACTCTTCACCGTGCGCTCCTTCTGCCGGACGCTGGAGGGGGAGGGCTTCCGGGTCGAGTCGGTGCGTGGCTTCGGTCCGCCCATCCAGGACATGGTGGGTCGATCAGGCGTCCTTCGGATGATCGACGGCGTGGCCGGATTCCTGGCCCGGGTCTGGCCGAGTCTGTTCGCCTACCAGATCCTCGTCGCGGCCCCCCGCCTCGACGACGTCGACACCCTCCTGGCCCGGACCCTCCCATCGGGCGCGGAAGCCACCCCCGCCCTCGCGGCGGGCTGAGTCCTCGGGCAGTCCGCGATAGTCCATCGCGGCCTTCTTCAGGCCCAACAGCGCGAGGACCGCAAGCGCCACGGCGGGACCCGCCGGAGCCTCGAAGAGGACCCAGACCGTGACCACTACGGCCGTGGCCGCCGCGACGAGGAGGGCTGCCCCTTTGCGATCCCGGGCTTCCTCTACGTCCTGCCGGTCCGCCGCCTGAAGAGCGGTCTCGGGGCTCTCCGCCCGGGAATCCCGCGCGTCCTCTCCGCTAGGGATGCCCCCCCTCCTTCTTCTTGAACACCTTCGGTGCGTACTCCCGGAGATGCCGGTCCTTGTCGACCTGAGGCACCCCGTCCGTCATCCACGACGGAGCCGGCGCCCCCCGCAGGTGGTGGTCGAAGAAGTCCTGGAGCCGGTACTGGAAGTCGATGCGGTTTTCGAGCTTGCTCAGGCCGTGTCCCTCGTCGGGGTACGAGAGCCAGATGACGGGCTTCTCCAGGAAGCGAAGGGCGTTGTACCACTCCAGCCCCTGCTCCCAGTTCACCGTCGGGTCCGCTTCGCCGTGGAGGTAGAGGACCGGCGTGTTCATGGTCTCCACGCCGGAGATGGGTGACTGGTCCCAATAGAGGTCGAAGTCGGTGTAGGGATCGGTGGCGTATCGACCCTGTCCGTAGATGTCGTAGCTGTGGTTGTTCTGCCCACTGCCCACGAAGAGCTGGTTGAACTCGCTCACCAGGTTGATGGGCGCCGCTCCGTGGGCCACGGCGGCGAACATGTCCGACCGGGTGGCGATGTAGGCCCCGCCGCCGCCCGAATACGAATGCCCGCTGAGCCCGATGGCGTCGGGGTCGGCGTACCCCAACTCGATGACCTTTCGGGTCGCCGCCTCCACGGCCTCCAGCATGTCGGAGTGGGAGCTGCCGATGCGGAAGTGGACGTCGGGCTGCATGAGCAGATACCCGCGACTCACGACGCCGGCGAAGTTGGGCTGATGCCGGTAG
>CALJKZ010000140.1 GCA_937983085.1 uncultured Gemmatimonadales bacterium | reverse complement strand
CGTCGGCGAACTCCATCCCGATGGCGCCGGCACCCACGATGAAGAGCGACTCGGGCGCGGAGGTCTGCATGAGGGCGCCCGTGGACGACCAGATGCGGTCCTCGTCGATCTGCAACGACGGCAGATTCCGCGGGCGGGATCCGGTGGCGATGATGACGTGCTTGCCGTCGTAGGTCTTCTTGGAACCGTCCTCCGACTCCACCTCGACCTTCCCTTTCCCCTTCAGGCGACCGTAGCCCTCGAGGTGGGTCACCTTGTTCTTCTTGAAGAGGTGGCCGATGCCGGTGGTCATCTGCTTCACGACCCGGCGGCTACGCTCCTGGGCCGGGCCCAGGTCGAAGGTCACGTCCTTGGCCATGATGCCGTGCTGCTCGCCCTCTTTCATCTCGTTGGCGAGGAGCGCGCTGGTGAGCATGGCCTTGGTCGGGATGCATCCGATGTTCAGGCAGACCCCACCGAGAGCCTCCGTTTCCACGCAGGCGACGTTCATCCCGAGCTGCGCAGCGCGAATGGCGGCAACATACCCGCCAGGGCCGCTACCGATGACGATCAGATCGAAGGAAGTGCTCTCAGCCACGCGGGCCTCTCTCTATGGAACCGGGATCCCCGAGGGACCGGGAAAAGTCGTTGGATCTTCAGTTTTCGAAGGTAGAGGAGGCGCGGAAATCGGTAAAGGTGATGCGGGTCACGGATCGCGATATACCTTGTGGCATGCGTGCTCTGAAGGTGGCGTTCGTCGTGCAGGGGGAGGGCCGCGGGCACATGACCCAGGCCCTCGCCCTGGGTGCATTCCTCCGTGACGCCGGCCACGAGATCGTCGAGGTCCTCGTGGGCCGGAGCCCCCACCGGTCCATCCCCGGCTACTTCATCGATGGCATGCACGCGCCCGTGCGTCCCTTCGACGCTCCGGTGCAGGTGGCGGGCCGGGAACGGCAGGGTCTTTCGCTGGGTCGCACGCTGGCGGACGCGGTACGCAGGAGCCCGGCTTTCTTCCGCTCCCTGGTGGCCATCGCCGAGCGGACCGCGGAGGCCGACGTGGTCGTGAACTTCCTCGACTTCCTCGGAGGGCTCTCCCGTGCCCTCTTCCCCACCGACGTCCCGTCGCTGGCCGTGGCCCACAACTACGTCTTCCTCCATCCCGATCTGCGCGACGCCCCTGGACCCACGAGAGTCCGGCGCGCGGTGATGGCCTACGCCCGGGCCACGGCGGCAGGCTCCGAGCGGAAGCTGGCCCTCTCCTTCCGAGCGCTACCGCCCGGGCCGGACGGGACGCTGGAAATCACGCCGCCCCTCCTTCGGCCGGGTCTTGGGGCGCTGCATGTGCGCGAGGGCGACTACTTGCTGGCGTACGCGCTGAACCCCGGATACGCCGAGACGCTGGCGGCCTGGCAGGGAGGACGCTCCACCGTGCCCGTGCACTGCTACGTGGAGGGAGGCGAGGACGCTCTCACCTCGGCGCCCCCCGCGGGCTTTCACGCCCACACCCTGAGCGACTCAGCCTTCCTCGACCATCTCGCCGGATGTCGGGCCTACGTGGGCTCCGCCGGCTTCGAGTCCCTCTGCGAGGCCTATTTCCTGGGCAAGCCCGCCCTGGCGGTCCCCACCGACGGTCAATTCGAGCAGGTGCTCAATGCGTGGGACGCACAACGGAACGGCGTGGCGCGGTGGGGCTCCTACGACGATCTCGAAGAGTTCTGGCGCACCCCGGCGTCGCCCTCGGCCGCCGATACCGCGGAGTTCCAGCGCTGGGTAGCCCGCGCACCGGAGGTTTTCGTCGAGGCGGTGGAGCGTGCCGCCCGGGGAGACGCGCCTCGCGGGGAGCACGGCTGAGGCCATGGGTCTCACCGTCACGGAGGTCGGGGGGCGAGGAGGGACGGCGCGCTTCATCGATGCCCAGTGGTCCGTCCTGGCCGGCCACGAGGCGTGGGTTCCGCCTCTCCGTGCCGTCGTGAAGGACGCGCTGGACGCCAAGAGAAACCCCTTCTATCGCAACGCCGCGCGCGCCCTCTTCGTGGCCGAGCGAGACGCGCGCACGGTAGGGAGAGTGGCCGCCATCGAGAACCGCGGCCACAACCGCCACCACGACGACCGGACCGGATTCTTCGGCTTCTTCGACTCCACGGACGACCCCGAGGTGGCCGCGGCCCTCCTCCGAAGGGCCGAAGCGTGGCTGCGGGAAAAGGGGCTCACCGCCTCCCGTGGCCCCGTGAGTCCATCCCTGAACCATGAGGCCGGCCTCCTGGTGGAGGGCTTCGACCGGGCTCCCGTGATCATGACCCCCTGGAATCCGCCGTACTACGGAGCCCTCCTCGAGAACGCGGGCTACGTGAAGGCCGCCGACCTCCTGGGGTACGACGTTCCGGCCGAGGGACGACTGGCGGTGCCTCCACGCCTGAGGCGTCTGGCCGAGCGCACCCGGGAACGAAGCGGGGTGCGCTTCCGTCGACTCGACGTCGACGATCTCGAGGCCGAGGCACGCCGGGCGCTGACGCTCTACTGCGACGCCTGGGCCGACAATTGGGGCTTCGTACCACCCGACTGGGAGGAGTTCTGGCACACGGCCCGCGATCTGAAGCAGGTCATCGCCCGGGACTTCTCCTTCGTCGCCGAGGTGGACGGCGAGATGGTCGGGGTCATGATGGTCGCACGCGACATCAACCGCGTGCTGGCCGACATTCCCTCCGGCCGGATCTGGCCCTGGAACGTCTACAAGATTCTCACCCGCCTCCCGAGGGTGCGGTGGGGTCGCATCGTGCTCCTCGGCCTCAGGGCCGACCACCGGCACCGAGGCCTCTTTCCGCTCTTCGCCTACGAAGCAGCGCGCCGGGCCGAAGAGATCGGGTTCGAGGGAGCCGAGGCGTCGTGGATCCTGGAAGACAACGACGCGCTGAGGGCCCCCCTCGAGGCCATGGACCTTCGCGCCTACAAGCGGTGGCGGATCTTCGAGAAAGACATCTGATCCGCGTGGCCGGACCGCCTCTGAGGCACGTGGCGGGACCACCTCTGAGGCACGTGGCCGCGACCTGAGCCGCTGGGCGGGAGGCGGCCTTGGAGACCGAGCCGGACGCTGTCCCTACAGGCCGAACCGGACACCGAAGATGAACTCGTCCTGACTCGGCTCGAGATCGAAGAAGGTCAGCGAGGCGTCGTCTACGACGCGGCCGAAGTCGTCGGCGGACAGGTCGTGCCCTGCCGACGACCGGAAGGAGAACCCGAGACGAACCCTGGAGCCCACGCCCCCCTCGACGCCGAGGCTTCGCTGGAGGGTGACGAAGCGCTCGGCCTCCGAACCTCCCTCGAAATCCGAAAGCGGCCGTCCGTCGAGGCGGACCGACTGGGTGGCCACGGAGATGCCGACCCCCGCGTGCACCAGCACCCTCCCGCCGAGCACGTATCCGCCGCGTACGTTCAGGCCCGCCGACGTCCCGCGTCGGAGATGGAGTTCCGCGAACCCGGTCACCGCGGGGTCGAAGGTGTACGGATCCGGGACGGAGGCGGCCGTGATCGTCGCTTCGGCGCCAACGATCCACAGACCGAACGCGTGGTCGTATCCGCCCGACACTCCGTAGACGAGGCCCCCTCGACCCGCCGGATCGAAGACGCCGTCGAAGGCGATCCGCGTGTTGTAGCTCACGGGCCCGAAGCCCAGCCCCGCGTACGCCCCTCCGAAGGGCTCCTGGGCACTCGCCCCCGAGCTCCCGTAGGAGCCGAGGGCGAGCACTCCCATGAGCGCCGCAGCCAGTCGCCTTGTACCCCTCACATCGTCACGCCCCCTTCGCCGGCTATCAGCCGTCGGTCATCGGCCTCCCACGCGAATGCATCTCGAACCACTTCCTCAGGAAGAGCTGGGTCCGGAGGAAGTTCGAGGGATTGCTCGACGTCCCGTGCCACTCGTCCTGGAAACGGATCATGGCCGTAGGTACACCCAGCACCTTGAGCGCCGCGTAGTACTCCTCGGTCTGCGGCATGGGCGTCCGGAGGTCGTTCTCGCCGGTCATGAGCATGGTCGGCGTCGAGACGTTGCCCACGTACATGAGAGGGGATCGACGGAGGTGCTCGCTGGGGTCGTCCCAGGGGAAGTTCTCGAAGTTGCGGTACCAGCCGATGCCGTCGGTCGTGCCGACGAAGGACAGCCAGTTGGTCACCGGGCAGTTCGCCGAGGCCGCCGCGAAGCGGTCCGTGTGGCCCACCACCCACGACGTGAGCACGCCGCCACCGGAGCATCCGTACACGAACATGTTGTCTTCGTCGATGTAGCCCCGGTCGACGACGAGGTCGACGCCGTTCATGAGGTCGTCGAAGTCCTTGCCCGGATAGGCGTTCTTGATGGCGTTACCGAACGCGCTGCCGTATCCCGAGCTCCCCCGCGGATTGGTGTACAGAATGACGTAGCCGTTCGCGGCATGCTCCTGCCATCCGAAGTTGAATCCCACGTTGTACATCCCGTGGGGACCACCGTGGATGGAGAGCATGAGCGGGTACTGTCGGTTCGGATCGAAGTCCGGCGGCTTCACGATCCACCCTTGGATCTGGAAACCGTCCAGCGACTCGTACCAGATCTCCTCAACCTCGCCGAGGGTCACCCCGGCGAGCACGTCGTCGTTCACCCGCGTCAGCTGCGTGCGGGTGTCAGGATTCGCCAGGTCGAAGGCGACGATGTCGCTGGGAACCTGGGGGCTGGTGAAGGTCCCCACGGCCCGGCCGTCTGCCGTGAAGGAACTCAGGGCGAACATGTGCTCGCCATCGGAGAGCTGACGCACGCCGCCGTCGACCGACGCGAAGTAGAGATTCCGCGTGCCCTCGGAACTCACCGTGAGGTACAGACCGCTGCCGTCGTGGGCCCAGTCCATGCCGTTGATGGACCGGTCGAAATCGCCGGAGATGAGGCGGGGATTCGAGCCGTCGCGACCCATGACGTAGATCCCCGAGTTCCTGTACGTGTCGGTATGGAAGTCGGCCCCTCGATACGCGATGACGTCACCGCGAGGCGATGGGAGGGGGCTCGAGTCCTGACCGCGACGAGACGTGAGCTGCCGGATCTGGCCCGTCGCCACGTCCACCGAATAGACCTCCGACTCGCGCCAGGAAAGCTCGGCGTCTTCGGTCCGGAGCGACGAGAAGACCAGCTCCCGGCCATCGGGCGTCCACTCGCCCGTGGAGTGGTTCCAGTCGCCGTCGGTGAGCTGACGCGCGGTTCCGCCGATGGCCGGCACCACGAAGACGTGACGCCACCCTTCGTCGACGTAGCCGACGCGGTCCTGCCGGTAGTCGGCCCGGGTCACCACCTTCGGTGGCGCCGTCCATTCGGCGCCGTCGGGTCGGCCCGGAGGGGACACCGAGAAGGCCGGCTCACCGTCGACGTTCATGCTGAACGAGAGGTGCTCGCCGTCGGGTGACCAGCGGATCCCGCTGGGGCTCTTCGTGAGCCGCGTCACCTGGCTCGTGGCGCCCTCGTCGTCCATCCATCGGACGAAGATCTGGCTTCCGCTGGGCTCGCCGCGGGCGGTGTATGCGATCCGGGTGCCGTCGGGCGACCAGATGGGACCCGATCCGTCCACCAGGAACCGGTTCTTGGAACCGTCGGAGTTCATGATCCAGACGGACGACTCACGGCTGTCGTTCATCTTGTCCACCCACCCGCGGGTGTACACGATCTCCGTTCCGTCGGGCGAGATCTGGGGGTTGGAGACACTTTCGAGCTCGAGGTACATCTCGAGGTCGAGGGTCCGGAGTTCGCCGGACTGGGCGGCGACCTGCGGCGGCGCGAGAAGCGCCAGCCCCAGACATGCGGCGGTGGTCAGGAAGGATGCGCGGGTGAACATGCCATACCTCGCTGCTGCGTTGTGGACGGTCCCCTCCGGTCGACGGCGAGCCCTCGCTCACGCCCACCCGAGGCGGGAGGCCAAGCTAGGGCTGGTCTCGGGTCCTGGCGAGAGGTCCTCGCCCCGTTCGAGGCGTCAGCGTTCCCAGACGATCCGCCCGCCTACCACCGTCAGGTCGACCTCCATGGTCTCCAGACACGGGTCGGGACAGTCCAGAAACGATTCGGCCGTCACGATGAGGTCCGCGAGCTTTCCAGGCGCCAGCGTCCCCCGTCGCTCCTCGGCGAAGACCAGGTGGGCGTACCCCTCCGTCGCCGCCCGGAGGGCCTCGAGACGGCCCACCGCTTGGGCACCGTCCAACACGCCCGCACTGATGGTCTCCCGGGTGGTGAAGTGATGGAGCACCCACCACGGATCGTACGGCACAACCGGCGAATCCGTCCCCAGGGAGACCGGGACACCGGCCTCGATGTACGCTCTCAGAGGTGTCGTCCAGCCCGCTCGCTCCTCGCCCCAGTATTGCACGAGACTGGGCGCCGCCAGGTAGAGGTGATGCTGGACCGACGCAACGACGCCGAGGTCGCGCATCACGGTGAAGTGGTCGTCCCTGGGGATGAAGCCGTGCTCCAGCACCCACCGCTCCCCGGCCAAGGGCGCCACGCTGTCGGCGGCCAGATACCCGTCGAGAACGAGGTCGATGGCCGCGTCGCCCACTGCATGGGTCGCCACCCTCCGCCCGGCTTGTCGCAGAACCCGGATGGACTGGATGAAGGGCCCTCGCGGGACGGTTTGAAGCCCGAAGAAGGTGCCCTCCTCCCCCCACGGCGCCTCGTAGGGCTCGCGCATGAGTCCTCCTTCGAAGCCCCCGTCCACCCCGAGCTTCACGCCGCCCACGTTGAGCCACTCGTCGCCTCCCTCGGGCGGCCATGTGGCCATCGCCTGCTCCAGATCCTCGGGGGAGCCGGAGCGCGGCGCCCGAAAGAGGTACTCGACGCGGAGGGGCAGTCGACCCTCCTCGTGGAGTTCGCGAATCATCTCGAACTGCTCCACCGAGCCGCCCGGGTGCCGTACGGCCGTCAGGCCCCTGCGGATCAGCACCTCATAGCCATCTCGAAGCGCGGCCATCTCCTCGGAACGACCCCGTGTCGGACGGGGCGGAAGCTCCACCAGATCCTTGGCACGATCCACCAGCTCACCGTTGAGCCGCCCGTCTGGGTAGCGACCGATCCGACCGCCTTCTGTAGACTCGACCGATTCGTCGATGCCCCAGCGGTCCAGGGCGGCGCTGTTCAGGATGTACTCGTGCCCGCCGCGAACGACGACGACGGGATGGCTCGACGTGGCCCGATCCAGGTCGTCTCGGTACGGGAGCCTTTGCTCCGCGAGCTGCCCTTCGTGCCAATCGCTGTTGGTGACGACGACGTCCCCCACGGGAGTCTCGGCGGCTCGGGCCGCGATGGCCGCGAGTACCTCGTCGAGGGTTCGGGTTTCCGAGAGGTCTACCCCCGGACCGCCCCCGATGGAGTGGAAGTGGTTGTCGGCCAGTCCCGGCAGCACGGACCGTCCGCCGAGCTCGATGACCCGCGTGGATTCCCCCACGTACTGTCGAATCTCGGCTTCGTCCCCCACCGCGACGATCTCGTCGCCGCGAACCGCGATACCATCGGCGACGCCGGTATCCTCCAGCGTCACCACCGGACCGCCGACGAGCACCAAGTCGGCAGGCTCCACCCCACCACCGCACCCGAGCACCGACAGGCCGAGACCCATCGCCAGTACGTCACGCCAACCCGTGGGGAGCCGGGACGTTGTCATTTCCATGGTCGCACCTCGTAGGATGGGCCGAGCGGAACGTGCTTGTGGAAGGGATCCGACACTAGGAGGGATGACATGCTGAGGAAAGCAGTCGGCGGGCTGGTGGTGGCGATGGTGATGGGATCAGTGCTCGGGACCGGGAGCGTCGAGGCCCAGGCGCCGACCTGGCAGGACGTCCAGGTTCGGGACATCGAGGGCATGCACGAGAAATTCCGGGCGCTCGCCGAGGCGTTCGACGAGAGCCAGTACGACTGGCGACCCATGGAAGGCGTTCGTTCCGTCCGCGAGGTCCTTGGCCTGGCCGTGGCGGAGGCGCACCTCTTCCCCACCGGATGGGGCTACGACGCTCCTTTGACGTCCGAGCAAGGCTTCTTCGAGGAGCTCGAGCGCGCAGCCGCGCTGTCGAAGGCGGACATGGTCCAGGAACTCGACACGTCCTTCGCGTTCCTCATCGGCGTGGTGGAGGGAATGTCCGAATCGGAGCGGATGGCGGACGGCGAGTATTTCGGTCAGCCCATGCCCGTCCATGCGAGCGTGGCCACGGCCATGAACGACATGCACGAGCACCTGGGCCAGCTCATCGCCTACGCCAGGACCAACCACGTCGTCCCGCCGTGGAGCCGGTGACAAGCGAGCCAGCGGGGCGTCCGGTTCAGACGGTACCGGTGCAGAACGGTTACGAGGCCGTGAGCGGCCTCGCTCCTACAGGAGGATGGCCGCCGGCTCCTCGAGCATCGTCTTCAGCGTCTGGAGGAAGCGCGATCCCTGAGCGCCGTCGATGACCCGGTGGTCGCAGCTCATGGTGATGCGCATCCGCGGACGGACCACGACTTCGCCGTCCACCACCACCGGCGTCTCCTCGATGCCACCCACCGCCAAGATCCCCGCCTCCGGCGGATTGATGATGGCCGTGAACTCGTGGATGCCGAACATGCCGAGATTGGACACGGAGAAGGTGGCGCCGGTGTACTCCTCGGGCTTCAGCTTCTTCTCCCGGGCCCGTCCCGCCATCTCCTTCACTTCCTCTCCGATCTGGACGAGGCCCTTTCGGTGCGCGTTCCGCACGATGGGCGTGATGAGCCCGTCGTCGATGGCGACGGCCACACCGAGGTGGACCGCGTTGTAGCGACGGATGTGGTCGTCCTGCCACTGGGCGTTGCAGTTGGGATGCTGACGCAGCGCCGCCGCCGTGGCCTTCAGAACGATGTCGTTGAAGGAGATCTTCACGCCTTCGTCCTTCAACGACGCGTTCATGCTAGCCCGGGCCTCGATGGCACGACCCATGTCGACGTCGATGGTCAGGTAGAAGGTCGGAATCGGTCCGATGGACTGGACCAGGCGCTTGGCGATGGCCTTCCGCATCTGGGAGATGGGAACGTCCTCGTACTCGGCCTCGTCGGGCGTCCACGCGGGCGCGGACCGGCTCGGCGTCGCGACACCCTCTTCCTTCGCCTTCTCCACGTCGCGCTTCACGACGCGCCCGCCGGGGCCCGACCCCGAGATCCGGGAGAGCTCGATTCCCGCCTCTTCGGCCAGACGACGGGCTAGAGGCGAAGCCTTCACGCGGCCATCGTCCGATCCCGACGCCGCCGCAGGCGCCGGCTCGGGGGCCGCTTCCGCCGCGGCCGGCTTCTCGGCCGCCGGCTGCTCCTCCTTCGGCGCGGCGGCGGCCGGCGCCTCTTCGGCAGCCGCGGCTGCGCCTCCACCGCCCCCGGACGTGCCTTCCACGTCGGAGATGTCCTCGTCGGCACCGGCGATGACGCCGATGACGGCACCTACCTCGGCGGTTCCGCCTTCGCCCAGGAAGATCTTCCGGAGGACTCCATCACCCCGGGCCACGAGCTCCATGGTGGCCTTGTCCGTCTCGATCTCGGCGAGAACATCTCCGTTGGCGATCTCGTCGCCTTCGGACTTGAGCCACTGGACGAGCTGGCCTTCCTCCATGGTCGGAGAAAGGGCCTCCATATGAACCTTGGTGATCATCGGTACAGGACCTTGTTGACCGCCTCGACCACGTGGTCGGCGGAGGGCTTCGCCATCATCTCCAGATTCTTGGCGTAGGGCATGGGGATATCGGCCTGCGTGACCCGGAGGATGGGCGCGTCGAGGTAGTCGAAGGCCTCCTCCTGGATCATGCTCACGATCTGCGCGCCGGTGCCGGCGTAGGGCCAACCCTCCTCGAGGTAGACCACGCGATTGGTCTTCTTGGCCGTCTCGAGAATGGCGTCCATATCGAGGGGACGGATGGTTCGGAGGTCCAGCACGTCGGCCTGGATGCCATCCTTCTCCAGCTTTCCGGCCGCCTGGAGCGCCACGTGGATCATCTTCCCGTGGGTGACGATGGAAACGTCGCCGCCCTCCCGCTTCAGGTCGGCCACGCCGAGGGGAATGACGAAGTCGTCGTCCTCGGGAACCTCGCCCTTGAAGTTGTAGAGGAGCTCGCCCTCCATGAACGCCACGGGATCGTTGTCCCGGATCGCCGCCTTCAGTAGGCCCTTGGCGTCCGCGGGCGTCCCCGGCGTCACCACTTTGCAGCCGGGCGCGTGGGAGTAGTAGGTCTCGCACGCCTGGGAGTGCTGGGCAGACAGCTGCAGCGCCGCGCCTGTCGGTCCGCGAAAGACGATGGGCATGGGGAACTGACCTTCCGACATGTAGTGCATCTTCGCCGCGTGGTTGATGACCTGGTCGATGGCCAGGAAGGCGAAGTTGAAGGTCATGAACTCGATGACCGGCCGGAGCCCCGCCATCGCGGCGCCCACGCCGAGGCCGGTGAAGCCGAGCTCGCTGATGGGTGAGTCGACGATGCGCTTGTCGCCGAACTCATCGAGGAGCCCCTTGGACACCTTGTAGGCTCCGTCGTACTCGGCGACCTCCTCGCCCATGAGGAAGACGTCGGGGTCGCGTTCCATCTCTTCGCGCAGGGCCTCGTTCAGGGCCTCGCGGTAGGTCATCACCGCCATCTAACGCTCCCTCCCGTCGAAGAAGAGACGGCCGTGCTCGTTCTCCTCGGCCCAGACGTTGCGGTAGAGGGCGTCGCGATCGGGCTTCGGTGAGGCGTCGGCGAAGTCGGCGGCCTCCTGGGCGATCTTCCGGGCCTCGGCGTCGATCTCGTCGAGGGCGTCGGAGGCCATCCAGCACATCGACCTCACGGACGGCGAGGTCTTCCTGCAGGAGGATGTCACGCAGCCACGCGATGTGATCCTGCTCCTTCTTCGCCCGATCCACTTCCTCGGTGGAGCGGTACGTGCCCGATACCGGGTCCGACATAGAGTGACCCCTGAATCGGTACGTCTGGAGGTCCACGAACTGGGGGCCGGCTCCGTTTCGGACTTCCTCGGCGAGATCACGAAAAGAAGCGTATGTCTCGAGGACGTCCTGCCCGTTGACCACGTGGGCCGGAATTCCGTGGGCGCAGGACTTCTTCACCATCTCGGTCGTGGACACCCGAGAGAAGGCCGTCCCCATCCCGTACGCGTTGTTCTCCACGACGTAGATCACCGGCAGATTCCAGATGGCCGCCATGTTCAGCGACTCGTGGAAGGCTCCCTGGTTTACCGCAGCATCGCCCATGAAGACGACACACACGGTGTCTTCCTCCTTGTACTTGATCTTCCAGCCGATACCCGTGGCGAGAGGGACCTGACCGCCGACGATGCAGTGGCCGCCCATGAAACGGTGTTCGGCGTCGAAGATGTGCATGGAGCCGCCCTTCCCACCCGACGAACCGTCAGCACGTCCGTAGAGCTCGGCCATGACGGCATTGGGCGGCACGCCCTTGGCGATGGCTTGGGTGTGCTCTCGATACGCGCTCATCACATAGTCGTCACCGCGTAGCGGCTTGATGCACCCGGCGGCGCCGGCTTCCTGACCGATGTGGAGGTGGCAGAACCCGCCGATCTTTCCGATGGCGTAAGCCTCTTCCGCCTTCTCTTCGAAGCGCCGGTACAGGAGCATGTCCCGGAGGAGGTCGAGTGCCAGCTCTTCGCTGATGCCCGACTCC